>CAZOYL010000024.1:0-27755 GCA_964584035.1 uncultured Gemmatimonadota bacterium
CACACGCTGACCAAGCTCGCGATCGATCATGAACAGGCCGCCGCCCTCCTTGCCGACCATCTTGAGCTTCTGTACGATCCCGTCGGCGGAGGCTTCCTCCTCGACCTGTTCGGCGACGAACCACTGCAGAAAGTTTTTTGTGGCGTGGTCTTTCTCCTTGATCGCCAGATCAACCAGCTTATCGATCAGGCCGGTGACCTTCTGCTCGTGCTTATAGGCGTCCTGGAAGGCGGCCAGCGGCGAGGCCCATTTGTGAGCCGGTTTGTCTATGGCCTCCAGCCAGACCCGGCCTCCGCGCTCGTTGACATAGTCAAAGATCTTGGTGCCGTGGGTCAGCTCTTCCATCGCCTGAATCCGCATCCAGCTGGAAAAACCTTCCAGGTTGACAGATTCAAAATAGGCCGACATGGCCAGATACAGATAGGCGGAATAATATTCCGCGACCACCTGCTTGTTGAGGGCTGTTTCCATTCTTTTGCTTAACATCCTCTTATCCCTTCCACAGGCCGTGAACATTGCAGTACTCCCGGGCCGTCACGGTATCGGCATCGATACAGAACACCGCTTCCGGCTTATCTCCGGGCTTCAGGAATTTTCGGTAGACCTTGCCGTCATCGGCGATCACCTGGATCCACTCGATGTAATGTTCCTCAAGCATCGGGTGGGCTACGCTGCCGACCTTGACCTTGAACCCGTCGGCCGTCTTCTCCGCCACCGGGACATGCTTCTCCTGGGCGGCATCGGTGGTGTTCTCACGATACAGCTTCATGGGCTGGCCGCAGCAGACAAGTTCACCGGGGCCCTTGTGCAGCAGCTCGACGATATTGCCGCACTTCTCGCATTTATAGACCTGCAGGCGTTCGGTCATTTCCGCTCCCTCCTTGCGGTTGCTTTAACCCTCTCCTCCTGGGTCATCTTGGCCAGTTTCTTAACCTCAGCGACGTCCAATCCCAATCCTGACGCGACACGGGACCCATAATCCTCATCTGCCTTGTAAAACAGGGCGGCCTGGCGCAACTGAATGTTCTTTTTGGCATGGCCCAGGTGACCGGTGATATTGCCGACCAGGTGATCCCGAGCCTCATCGGTCATCACGGTGCGGTAGAGATTCCCGGGCTGAACGAAATCATCATCGGTCAGTGCTTCCGGATGGCGGGCAGCCATTCCGGAGACCTCGATGGGCGGCTCTGCCGCTTTGAGGTCCGCCACCGGACCCTGAAAGCTGTTGGGATTGTAGTTCGGCCCGCCGCCGCCGTTATCGTCCACGCGCATCGATCCATCGCGCTGGTAATTGCTCATCAACGCGGCCTTGGGCCTGTTGATGGGCAGCAGATGGTAGTTGGGGCCCAGGCGGTAACGGTGCGCATCGTGATAAGCGAAGATACGGCCCTGGAGCATCTTGTCAGGAGAGGCGGCGATTCCGGGAACGAAGTTGCCCGGGGAGAAGGCGGCCTGCTCAACCTCTGCGAAGTAGTTCTCCGGGTTGCGGTCCAACACCATGCGCCCCAGCGGCATGACTGGAAAGTCTCCATGCGGCAGAACCTTGGTGACATCGAATGGATTGAAGCGGTAGCTCTTGGCTTGCTCGGGGGTCATGATCTGCACCTGCACGTCCCAGGCCGGATGATCGCCTTTCTCGATGGCGTCGAACAGGTCGATGGTGGCATGGTCGGGATTCTTGCCGGCCATCATCGTCGCTTCCTGATCGGTGAAGTTCTGGATGCCCTGGACCGTCTTGAAATGAAACTTGACCCAAAAATGCTCTCCCTTGTGGTTGTACCACATCATCGCATGGCCGCTGTAACCGTTCATGTTCCGGTAGCTTTTGGGAGTGCCGCGGTCGGAAAACAGGATCGTGACCTGATGAATGGACTCCGGCGTGAGGGAGAGAAAATCCCAGAACATGTCCGCATCCTTGGCGTTGGTGCGCGGATTGCGCTTCTGGGTGTGGATAAAATCCGGGAACTTCAGTGGATCACGAATGAAGAAGACCGGGGTGTTGTTCCCGACCATATCCCAGTTGCCCTCCTCGGTGTAAAACTTCACCGCGAAGCCGCGGGGATCTCGAGCCGCGTCGGCCGAGCCCTTCTCTCCTCCCACGGTGGATAAACGGGCAAAGACCTCGGTGCGCTTGCCGATCTCCGACAGGAACCTGGCCCGGGTATATCGGGTCACATCGTGGGTGACCTCGAAATAGCCGTGAGCGCCGGCTCCCTTGGCATGCACCACGCGCTCCGGAATGCGTTCTCGGTTGAAGTGAGCCAGCTTCTCGACAAAATGGATGTTCTGTATCAAAGCGGGACCCGGGGAACCGGCGGTGATGAGCTTGTCATCATTGTCCACCGGCTGGCCGAAATTTCTGGTGAGAGTTTTTTTGCTTTTTGCCAATTCGAAGACCTCCTTTTCAATTACCAGTTCTCACACAGCATCTCAAAGTACGCTTGAGGATGGGCGCAGGCGGGGCACTCTTTCGGCGCCTCGGTTCCCTCATGGAGGTAGCCGCAGTTCAGGCAGCGCCAGACGACCGCCTTGTCCTTCTTGAAGACCGTGTCATTCTTGACGTTCTTCAGCAGGCCCAGATACCTTTTCTCGTGCTGCTTCTCGGCCACGGCGATGGACCGGAAGATGGCTGCGATCTCGAGGAAACCTTCCTCTTCGGCGACATCGGCAAAACCGGGGTACATCTGGGTCCACTCGTAATTTTCCCCACCGGCCGCCCCCTTGAGATTTTCCGCGGTGGTGCCGATAACACCGGCCGGAAAAGAGGCCTGTATTTCCACCTCACCTCCCTGGAGCTGCTTGAACAACCGCTTGGCGTGCTCCTTCTCCTGGTTGGCCGTCTCCTCGAAGATGTGAGAGATCTGAACGTAACCCTCCTTCTTCGCCTGGCTGGCAAAATAGGAATAGCGATTCCTGGCCTGTGATTCTCCGGCGAAGGCGGTCAGCAGGTTTTTTTCGGTCTGAGTACCCTTGAGGGCCATTTTCTACCTCCTTTGCTATTCGTTCGTTTCCTCTACGCTTTCGATGGTATAACCCAGCCCCTCGATGCTGTCCCGGAGCTGCGACATATCAAGCCGGTCTCCGGTCACTCCGGCAGTGCCATTTTTGAGATCGACCTCCACGGATTGCACCCCACGAACCCCGGAAAGAGCCCGCCGTATGCTTTGAACACAGTGCTGGCAGGTCATCCCGGAGATGGAGAAAGTGATCATGGGAGCCTCCTGAAACCGGGGTACACCCCGCCTGTCCGGGCGTGTCGGCCGCCAGACGGCGACCGCCAGCACGGCCAGCAGCACCACCGCCGAAACCGTCTTGAGAGACTCCGGCAGCATCCCGGGCATGGCGGCGGTGATCGTCGCTCCTTGAAACCGGAAAATATAATCGAGAAACAACCCCGAGGCAAGCGCGGTGATGGCCACAGTGAGCAGATACGTGATGGCCGTTCGCCGGCCCATGATCTTCCAGATGGTGGCGATGGCAGCAGCATTAGTGGCCGGTCCGGTCAGCAGGAAAACCAGTGCCGCGCCCGGAGACACCCCTTTGGCAATCAGCGCCGCAGCTACGGGAACCGAGGCGGTGGCACACACGTAAATGGGTATGCCGACCAGCATCATGATGATCATGGCCCCGATCCCGGCCCCCAGGACTCCGGCCAGGTAATCGTCCGGAATGAAGGCGGAGATCAACCCGGCGACGATCAATCCGATCAGCAGAGCTTTACCGATATCGCGGGGCAAGGACACAAATCCATAGCGTAGAATACGGCCAAAACGGTTGCCGCTTTTTACCTCGGAACAGCACTCGCTGGTGCAGGCCGGGGCCGGTTCCCGGGCGGCTTGATGACCTTCCAGAAGACTCGTCAGGGAGCCCCCCAGGAGGCCGGTCACCAATGCCGCCAGAGGTCGAAACACGGCGAAAACGGGCCCGAGAAGACTGAAGGTGACCATGATGCTGTCCACGCCTGTCTGAGGGGTGGACAGCAAAAAAGCGGTGGTGGCCCCTCGGCTGGCCCCGTGCTGGCGCAATGATGCCGCCACGGGAATGACCCCGCATGAACAGAGGGGCAGAGGAATGCCGAAAAGGGTGGCTTTGACCACCGGCCAGGCGCCCTTGCCTCCCAGATGCCGTTCCACGATCTGTGCCGAGATGACGACCGACAGCACGCCGGCGACGAAGAAACCCAGCAGCAGGTATGGAGCCATCTCGCTGAGGATATGCCAGAACTCTATGAGGACATTTTTAAGGACACTAAACATACGAAATTCTCTCTAAAAAATCCACTGGAAAATGGCTCGCTGCCCCGGGATGATGATCGGCAAACCGAAAAGGATGGCGCTGTTCAGCAGCAGATGCCGAGATCACCTTAGGCCACCTCGTCTCCTTCTTTTCCCTGGCAGGCCGGGCAAATTCCCATGAACTCGACACAGCGGCCGATGAGGCGGTAGCCGGTCGTCTCTTTGATGGCCTGTTCGCATGGATCGACTGGATCGATGAGGACATCATCGACCCGTCCACAGCTCAGGCAGCGAATATGAGCATGTTCCTCGATACAATGGTCGAACCGCATCTGAGATCCGCCCAGTTGGATCTTCTTGATAACCCCGTTTGCGGAGAGAATCTCCAGATTACGGTAGATGGTGCCCAGGCTGATACGAGGCAGTTTTCTGCGAACCCAATGGTAGACCTCGTCGGCGGTCGGATGAGTGCATGATGACCTGACCATCTGAAGAATCACTTTTCTCTGTTTTGACATCCTCATTTTATTGTTGGACAGCAAGTTGTCCTCCATATTAGTAATAATAACGATAACAATTACTAATATAATACAGGACCTGACCTTTGTCAAGACTTTTTTCTGACTGTGGCCCGGAGGCTCCCTCAGCTATCCTCCATAGTCCAGTTTTTTCAGGTACTTGAGATAATCACTGTCGGTGGTCAGAATCAGCCAGGTGTTCTCGTCCAGGGTTTTCTCATAGGTCTCCAGCGTTTTGACGAAGGAGTAAAATTCAGGATCTTTGTTATAGGCCCCGGCGTAGATCCGGGTGGCCTCGGCATCCCCCCGGCCCTTGATCTGCTGGGCCTCTTTATAGGCCTGGGAGAGAATGGTTTTCAACTGAATTTCTTTGTCTCCCAGGATCTTTGATTTCTCGCCTTCGCCCTGCGAACGATACTGGGCGGCCATCTGCAGGCGCTCGGCGATCATTCTCTCGAACACCCGATCCCGGACGCTCTCGACATAATTGATGCGCTTGATGCGCACATCCACCAGCTCGATCCCCAGAGCCAGGCTCTTTTGAGCCGCATCCAGCAGTATGGCCCGGGTGATGTTCTCCCGGCCGACCTCGATCTCCTCCACCTCCTTCTGCACCCGGACCTCCTCCCCTCCCGAGCTGACCTCGGTGGTGAACATCGACCGGTTGGTGTTCCGCACCACCTCGATGAGCGAGTTATCGGCAATGCTGTTGCGCACAGCCCCCTCGATGATATTGTCCAGCTTCGACTGGGCGATGGCTTCGCTGCCCTCCACCGACTCCAAAAAGGCCAGCGGGCTGACGATCTTCCAGCGAGCGCAGGTGTCCACCCAGATGTACTTTTTATCCAATGTGGGAATTCGGGTGGGACGGCCGTCCCACTGCAAAAGCCGTTTATCAAAGGTCATCACCTGTTGAATCAACGGTATCTTGATGTTGATCCCAGGCTCGACCGCCTCCCGAATGGGCTTGCCGAATTGGACCACCACGGCCTGCTGTGTCTGATCGACGATGAAGACGGCATTGATCAAAACGAGCAGCATGATGACCCCGAGGATGCCGATCAGAACGACTTTATTGGGTTTCATTTGGCACCTCTTTCCAGAGGATTGATACCCAGCAGAGGCATCAATCCCTCTACTCCATCGTCGATGAGATATTTGTTCTGCATCCTGGGAATCACACGGGAAAGCGTCTCCAGATACATCCGCCTCCTGGTCACGTTCTTGGCTTTGCGGTACTCTTCCCACAGCGCCGTGAATTTCTGGGCATCCCCATTGGCTTCGTTGACTCTCTCGACCGCATAGCCCTCGGCCTCTTTGACCACCTTCTCCGCCTCACCCTCCGCCCGGGGAACGACCTCGTTATATTCGCGCCGGGCCTCCTGGATCAGCCGGTCCTTATCCTGCATGGCCGAGTTGACTTCATCAAAAGCCGGTTTGACCTTATCCGGCGGATTCACGTCTTGAAGGGCCACCAGAATAACCTGGATGCCCAGGCCGTAGGAATCCAGGATGGACTGCATCCGCTCTCTGACCACATCGGTGATATCCAGCTTACCGAAGGTCATGACTTCATCGATGCTGCTGTCGCCGACGCTGAGCCTCATGGCCACCTCGGCGATATCCCTGATGGTCTCCTCGGCCTCCCGAACGTTGAACAAGAAAGCGATAGGATCCTCGATCTTGTACTGAATGATCCATTCCACCACGCCCACATTCAGATCGCCGGTCAGCATGAGGGATTCGTCGGAATAACCGGTTTTACGGATTTGCGTCAGAACGCCGGGTTTCACGGTCCGGAAACCGAACTCCTGAGTGAAATTTCTCTTGACCTTTGGTTTCTGAACCGTCTCGACGCCAAAGGGCCATTTCATGTGCAGCCCGGGCGAGGTCGTTCTGACATAGCGTCCGAACCGGCGAATGATCCCGACCTCATCGGCCCCCACCTTGTAGAAGGTGGTGAATAACAAAACCAGGCCGGCGACGGCCAGAAGGATGAACCCTGTCGACCTTGGGCCTACCGGCGGCATTTTGAAATCCCTGTCGCCCAAAACAACCTTTTTACCGTCCTCAAAATCCATCGCTGACACCTCCCTTTCCTGACGGAGACAGCTCTCTATGAACCAGCACCTGTGAACCACCATCTGTGAACCACCGCCCACCCCTCACATAATACGGAGGTGCGATATAAAGTCAAGGAAAAACGGAAACATCACCCGCCGCCCATTGATATCTCTCCGCCGGTTCATGGAAGGCCATGTTCAGGAAAATGATGGAAACAGCATCGTCCCGCCGCACACAACCTGTTCTATCGAGAACCTTTGGTACTTGTAACGTCAATGGTGCCTCTACCTAAAAAAAGGCGAAACTCATGTAAAAATGAGTCTCGCCTCTCGATCCGTCGACCATCCGGGAATCAGGCTTCTGCTATTTCAAGGCCTCGGTTTCGGCAACGGCCAGCTCAACTTTGATCCACAGTTCCAGACGTTCCGGTACCTCGCCGCCGGGTCCCCGAGCACCGGGACCACCGCCACCGCGACCACCGTCAGCAGGCATGCCGCCGCCATGAAGAAACAGGCGACCGTCCAGATAAACAGAATGTTTTGCCAGCGCATTTCAGCGATCTCCTTTTTGATCACCAAGCGACATGGGGGTGATCCCGCCAAATGGGCACCCCCATGTCATCGTACCGCGCCGTCTGAGGTATCGCCTGGATTTATTTGAGCAGCACCATCCGGTTGGTCACGGCGTGCCCTCCGGCCTGGATACGATAGAAATACACGCCGCTGGCCACCGGCTGGCCGTTCTGATGGAGACCATCCCAACGGACGCTGTAGCTGCCCTGGCGCTGATAGCCGACATCATAAGTGCGCACGAGCTGTCCGGAAATGTTGTAGATCTGTACCTTGACGTCATCCGACAGACCCAGGGTATAGTTGATCTGTGTCTCCGGATTGGCCGGGTTGGGATAGTTCTGGGCTCGAATGGGAGCCATGTCGGATGCCCCGGCGGGTGACAGCTCCCCGCTTTCGTCGGGCGGCTCGATGCCGAAATCACCCAGCATATCCGTGACCGCCTCGCAGATTTCCTCGCGGGAAGCGCCGGCTAGCCATAGATCGAGAATCGTGCTGCGGAGCGTTGCTCTCTGCTCGCCGGTCAGCTCGATGTCGGGATCCGGGATCTCAATTCCGAACTCGCTCATCAAGTTCTGGACGGCCTCGCGGATCTCCTCGGGAGAAGCCTCCTGCTGCCGAAGCGACCGGATGGTCTCATGCAATGTCTCCCGCTGCTCCCGGGTCAGAGGAGGCTTCAGGCAAGCCTGAATGTTCGGTAAAGGGGCTCTGCCATGAATGCCATGACCGGATTCATGCCCCATCGGTCCCGGCCCGCGTTCAGGCATCTCAATTCCAAAAACCTCAAGTTGCTGGGCCACGGCGGAGCGGAGCTCCTCACGGGTGGCGCCACCTGTCCACAGCTCGAAGATGACAGCGTGGAGGGCTTGACGCTGTTCCTGGGTCAGCTCCGGCGGCGGATCCGGCAATTCGATGCCCCACTCGGAGAGCTTTCCTTCCACCGCGGCCCTGATCTCATCGTGCGAAGCGCCCTGCTGACGCAACTCACTTATCAGCTGGTGGATCTCCTCTCTTTGCTCCTCGTTGAGCTGGTCAAGAATGCCCCGGAGAAAATGACCACCATGACCCATTTCGCGCCCGGGTCCGCCATGCTCCGGCGGCTCGATGCCCCACTCCTGGAGCAGTCCGGCCACAGCCTGGTGAATCTCCATCTGGGAGGCTCCATCCCGCCACATCTGCAGCATGGTCGAGTGAAGGGTGGCCCGCTGATCCTCGGTCAAATTATCTCCGAAGCCTTCACGGCCGCCTTCACGGCCGCCTTCACGGTCGCCTTCACGGCCGCCTTCACGGTCGCCTTCACGGCCGCCTTCCCGATCGCCTTCCCGACCACCCTGACCACCCCGTCGGCCGCCAGGTCCGCCGGGGCGTTCCGGCATCTCGATGCCCCACTCGGCAAACAGCTCGGAGATGGCTTCGTGGATTTCCTCACGACCGGCTCCCGCAGCCCGCATCTCTTCCATCAGATCGCGGACCGTCTCGCGCTGCTCATCGGTCAGGTTGGAGAAAAATCCCCTTTCCGAACCGCCGCCATGATGCCCGCCGAAAGGCTGGGCCCAGAGAGCGCCCGTCAGGCTCAACAGCAGGGACCCGCTCAACAGGATCGATAATGCCACGAGTACGAGATTGAAGCGTTTCATCGTTTTACCTCCTGTTCGGTCAAACCATTTTCTTCAGGTTTCTGAGCTCGTTGTAGAAACGGACGAACTCGCTATTGATAAATTCCACCTTCAGCCGATCGCCGTTCCCGTTGAGATCGAAGGTGAAAAGGGTCTTTGATCTTCTTTGATCGCATTTGATGAGACTATGGCCCTTCATCTTCAGATAGGCAGAAAAGGCCAGGTCATCGGTGGTGATGTGATGCGTTACCATCTGATGTGCATCATCGGTCACGGTTCATCACTCCTTTACAGGTTCGCCGGCATACATCACGTCGAAACCTTTCATCTGATTAGACAGCACCATGGTTGTCTTTATTCCCGCAAGTTTGAGATTTCCCGCTCAATTGTTCTCTTTTTACCCGGTTTATTACTCATAATGAAGCGCATCGATAGGATTCATAACGGCGGCTTTGCGAGCCGGGAAGAAGCCGAACAGAATCCCCACGGTTCCGGCGAAAAAGAAGGCCAGCAGGACAATGCCGGGCTGGATAAAAGCCCTGATGGGAGTAAACGAATTCAGCACAAAGGAGGCGCCAAAGGCCATCAGGATGCCGATCAGGCCCCCGGTCAGGCTGAGAACCACCGCCTCGGCCAGAAACTGCGTCAGCACATCGCCGCTGCGCGCGCCGATGGCCAGACGGATGCCGATCTCACGGGTCCGTTCGGTGACCGTGACCATCATGATGTTCATAATGCCGATGCCCCCGACCAGCAGGGAAACAGCCGCCACGGCGCCCAGCAGGAGGGTCATGGTCTGCATGGCCGAGGTGGCCGCCTCGGTGATGTCGGCCTGGTTGCGAATGCTGAAATCGTCTTCCTCGACCGGGTCGAGCCGGTGAGATGACCTCAGAATGGACCGGACTTCTTCCTGAGCTGCGTCCATGGCCTCCAGGGAGACGGCGCTGAGGTTGATCATGTTGACATAGTTCCTTCCGCCTTTCAGGCGATAGAGAACGGTGCTCGAGGGGGCCAGAATCATATCATCCTCATCGCGCCCCATGGGATTCTGCCCCTTTTCCTCCAGTACGCCGATGACGGTGAAGGGCGTGTTGACGATGCGAATCTTCTCTCCGGTAGGATCCCGGCTGCCGAAAAGCTCATCGGCCACCGTCTGGCCCAGAAGGGCTACCTTTCTTCGCGAGCGGACGTCCGTTTCGGTGAACATCTCTCCATATTTCAGCGACCAATCGCGAATGGACAGGTACTGAGGAGAGACGCCCACGATGCTTGTGTTCCAGTTGTTTCCCCCGCCCACGACCTGCCCGCCGGCACTGACGATGGGCGACAGGTGCTCGATCAGCGTAACCTGTTTCTCAAGATCTTCCACATCGTCCAGAGTCAGAGTTTGAAAACTACCCGCCCCGCGATGCACCCCGCCCATGCGGCTGCCGCCGGGAAAGACGACGATCAGATTGCTGCCCAGGGATGTGATCTGTTCCTCGATGCTTTTCTGCGATCCCTGCCCGATGGCCACCATGATGATCACGGCGCCGACTCCGATGATGATCCCCAGCGAGGTCAACAGACTGCGCAGGCGGTTCTTTATGATGCTGCGATAGGCGGCCTTGAGGAGATTATATACGGGTATCATTTTTCAAACGTCCTCTTCCCGATAATTCTTAAAATCTGCTTCGGCATTGCGCCGATGTTCGACCAGGGTATCCCGCCGAATGATTCCATCCCGTATCTCGACGGTCCGTTTTGCATACCGGGCAATATCCGGCTCATGTGTCACCAATATGATCGTAATCCCCTGATCGTTGAGCTCCTGAAACACAGACATGACATCGATGGAGGTTCGGGTATCCAGATTGCCGGTGGGCTCATCGGCCAGGATGATGGCCGGCTGATTCACCAACGCCCTGGCGATGGCGACGCGCTGCTGTTCCCCCCCCGAAAGCTGGCTGGGCACATGATCCAGCCGGGCGCCCAATCCCACCCGTTCCAGCGCTTCAATGGCCGCTTTCCTGGGCGCGGCGATGCGTCCCGTTCTATCGTAGAAAAGCGGCAGTTCCACGTTTTCCAGCGCCGACGTCCTGGGCAGCAGATTATAGACCTGAAAAACAAAGCCGATCTTCTGATTTCGTATATCGGCATACTCGTTCTTACTCAGGGCGTTCACGTTCACGCCCGCCAGGATGTAGTCACCCGAAGTGGCCTGATCCAGGCATCCCAGGATGTTCATCAGCGTCGATTTCCCCGAGCCGGATGAGCCCATGATGGCCGCCATCTCTCCGTTTTCGATGACCAGATCAATCCCTCGCAGCGCGTGGACAGCCACCTCACCCATCTGGTACATTTTCGTGATGCCTTTGACTTCAATGAGAGAGCTCATAGAATTTTCCTTATATCATACGCGACAGAATGCGAAGGGCATCGAGAGCACCGTCGCTCTGTTGTATATCCCGAAGTTTAAAACGGAGGCCTGCCGCCGAACACCGGTCTCCTGCTCTGATTTTGGGAATTGCTTCCTTTCGCTTCACCCGATACGCCGCTGATCACCTGCAGGCCCTCCTGGAGGTCTCTATTCACCCGTGAATCCATCGGCCCCGGGCGGCGGCCTCCGGCGGCGTCGGATGGAGGCTCGAGCCCGGCGATGACGGTCTGCTGGCCGTCGGTGGGGCCCTTCCGGACGGGCAACATGTCCAGCTGGCCATGTTCATCAAGAAACCACAGAGCTGCCACATCACTCGGGGAGTTCTCCCCGGAGAACAGGTCCCGAATGATACCCCCTCCCGGAGCTCGTTCCCGGGACGCTCGCTCCCGAGTTTGATTCCTGATCGAATCGGGCATCGAGCCGGAGCGGCGCTGCATCGTTCGGCGAAGCTCCTGCAACATCCTCTGAGTGGGCTGCAGGCGGAGAGCGGCGTTCGAGACCAGCAGGACATCCTCACTCTGCTCGATGATGAAATCGATGGTGGCCGTCATTCCGGGCAGCAGCAGACCATCCGGGTTGGGCGCGTCCACAATGACGGTGTAGTTGACGACATTCTGCACGGTGGTCGGCTGCAGACGGACCTGCTTGACGATACCACTGAATATCTTTTCCGGATAGGCTTGAACGTCGAAGCGGACGGTCTGTCCCTCCCGAATATAGCCGATATCGCTTTCGTCCACCTGGGCATGGATCTCCATCTGAGAAAGATCCTCGGCGATGATGAACAGGACCGGCGCCTGAAGGCTGGCGGCCACGGTCTGTCCCTGCTCGACGGCCCTTTGAATAACGGTCCCATAAATAGGCGAGCGGATGACGGCGTATCCCAGATTGGTCTCGGCCCTTCCCAGGGCGACCCTGGCTGACTGCAGGCCGGCCCGGGTGGTCTTCACACTGATTTCCAGGGGCAAAAACTCCTGCTCTGAGATAAAGCCCTTCTCGAACAGGGGTAGATTGCGCCGGCGTTCCGCCACTGCTTGATCGTACAGAGCCTGGGCGCGGTCCACCTGAGCCCGGGCATCCAGCACGGCGGCCTTCAGCAGGGATGTGTCCAGCACGGCCAGCACCTGTCCTTTTCGCACCACATCGTTGAAATCGACGTTGAGGACGTCGATGATTCCCGACACCTGGGTACCCACCTCGACGGTGCTTAAAGGATTGACGGTACCCGTGGCAGAAACGGTGTTCTCCAGATTGCCCCGGGTGATCTCGACGAACTGATAGGTGCTCTCGGCACCATTCCTGCCGGTCCATAGAATCAGGAAGACGGCCAACGCGGCGACGATGACGCCGAGGGGAATGAGTACTTTTTTCTTCATCTCGCTCTTCCTCCAAATTCTTGATCACGTCGTCATTTGAGCATTCTGTCACAAAGGTATCACGGGGCAGTTATCCAGGCGGCCGCTATAATAATCCAGAGCCACTCGACTCAAGAGAAGATTGTAGCTGGACTGAATCCAACCGTTGTTCGCGGCCACATACTGCGCTCGAACCAGGCTGAGCTCCGCCAGAATGGCCGACCCGACGTCGTATCGTTTTCGGGTGACCTCCAGAGCCTGCCGGGAATATTCCCGCTGGGCCCGGGCTGCCTCCAGCTCTTTTTGAGCCGTCGAGTAGTCAAACAGGGCCTGATGAACCTCGAATATGACCGTTTGTCTGAGATCTTCCAGATTTAATTGCTCATTCGCCAGCTGAATCCGGGCTCTCTGCAGAGAGGCGATATTGCCGAAACCGTCGAATAGAGTCAGCCGGGTGGAGAAGCCCAGATTCAAAGATTGACTCTCCCGATTCTCTGTCACATCGGTCATTGGATCATGACTTCGGGAGTAACTCTGAGATGCCGAAGCCGAGGCGCTCAGGTCGGGAAAGAAAGCCTCTTTGGATTGCCCCAGCGATATGGCACTGGACGCGACCTGATGGGCAGACCGCTGCAGCTCGATGTTCTGTTCCAGGGCAATGTCGATGGCATCCTTCAGGGCGATGAATTGACATTCCTGCGCCTGGATGATCTGCACGGTCAGGGCGAGCAAGGCGCATATACAGGCTAAAAAAATGAGAACCATGAGGTTTGATCTGCCAAAAAGAATGTTCATGTCCTATATCCTTCTGTTTTCGGTCGGTAGGTACTCTGATTGTTTATCGCAGTCAATAATAGCCATCGCCTTTCTGGAGAATTAGACAAGATGCCCGATGGAAATATTCCCCCTGTCTCCGAGAAATCAGGCTTGCCTGGTAATTCGTTCTTTGGAGGAAAACTTACCTGGTGGAGAAACCGCCGCCTGAGATGATAACGAAGCTCTCATCATCGCAGAGCCGGGTGTCGCTCTGAAGTCATGCGGGAAGCAGAGTAAAAAAGCCGCCGAGCTGTCCTGCCCGGCGGCCGTTCTGGGAAGAATCATTTTCCCAATCCTTTTCTGATCTTACCCTCCATCTCTATCCGGCGGCGGCAGACACCTTTCCCCCTCATCTGGCGGTGGAGGTGATCCCCGTTCGCCCGGCGGGGGCGGCGATCCAGATTTTTTCCCTCTGGAGTGATCCGGCCGCCGATCCCTGAAATGTCTGGGTGGTTTCGGCGCACGCGCCAAGCGCTCCTTCTGCTCCTCGGTGAGAATGGGGTCGAGATCCTTTTCCAGGGAATCCTTCAGAGCCAGCATCTGGCTTTCGAACCGGTCATGGATCACCAGAAATTGCTGCGAGTGTTTCATCAGGATCTGGTGGACCGTATCGCGCTGAGATTCCGTCGGCTCGATGATGCTCTCGATCCGGGTCGCCAGATGATCCGGATGTCCCATGGACGAGAACCGCCTCACCCGGTGACGAACGACCGCTCCGGTGATCAGCGCTCCGATGATCATACCGATCACCAGGGTGAGCCCGATGATGACATATGTTTTCGTCTTCATCTTCATAACAGATCCTCCACGGTGGCATCGAACGGAGATTCCAGTACCTCCACCAGTGTCTCCTGGGGTATGCCCAGGGCACCAGCGACAGATATATTGCCTGTCTTGACAACATTAAAGACCAGCAGCAGAAGGATCGCCGTCGCACCGACCAGGGCTACTCTGCGAAAGGCAAACTGGAGCGATTCGAAGAACTTCTGCGTCCCATTCCGAGTCTCGCCCAGTGCCGCAATACGGTGCATGACTCGTTCGGCGAAGAAAGGCCGGAATGATTTCGGAGCACCGGCAGCAATCGATCCGCGGAGCGCCGCAATGCGCTCCTTCTCCTGCTGCAATTGAGCCGATTGCTCCAGCGCATCTTGCAGCCGCCGCTGCTCATCCTCCGTGAGCTGGCCATCGAAGGACAGATAGAGCAGCTCTGTTATATTCTTTTTCATGTTCATGCTCCGTAATATGGCGTGAGAAGTTCTTTCAGTTTCTTTTGTGCCCGTGATAACCTGGAGAGCACGGTGCCGATGGGTATTTTCAATATTTTTGCGGTCTCCTCGGTCGAATACCCATCGATCAGACGCAGGACGACCACGGAACGGAATTTAGCATCCAGCCGCCCGATGGCCTTATGCACCATTTCTTTATCCTCATCAGGCTGGGCATCGGCGCTCTCATCCGGAAGATCGTCCAGGTGATCGATCGATGGCCGAAAGAATATCTTCGAGCGGCGCTTACGTCGTCGCAACTCGTTCAAAGACAAATTAATGGCAATACGCGTGAGATACGTTCCCAGTTTCGATTCGCCCCGGAAATTCTTCAGACTGCGGTAGAGGCGGATGAATGTTTCCTGTCCGACATCATCGGCCTCGGGGCCATTTCCCAGCATGCCGATGATGGTCCCGGCCACCAGAGATTCGTAGCGCCTGACCAATGTTTGGAAGGCCTCGTGGTCGCCCTCTTGGGCTCGCCTGACCAGTGTTTCGTCCGTCAAATGATCGCCCATGAAAGGGTCCGGTGGCTGGCTTCATTCACCAATTAGACAACCGCACAGGAAAATAGATTCCCGGATTCTATATTAAAATAGGCCGTTGTGCTCTCGACGCAAGAGATTTCACGCAACAGATTTGACACGGTGATCTTTCACCGGAGATTTCACAAAGGAGATTTCCCGCAGGCGGTTTGTAACCGAAAGGCTTGTAATCCCTGACCAGAATAAAAAGGCCGCCCATTTACGGGCGGCCTGATAAAAGAAGGACGGATGCCAAAAGCTGGGTTCCAGAGGCGTAAGTGATACTTCCTCGGCTTGTTGCGGAGAAAGCTGCCTCACAGGTTTGGCATCCGTCCCGGTATCTCACAGCGGAGAAAGCTATTTCAGGTTCACCAGGCCGGTGTCGAATTCGCCCACCGGGTTGGAATCATCCGATTCCTTGGTGACTGAGACGGCCCTCACCGAGTAGTAATAATGGGTGCTGGTGCTGCCCACCACACCGGTGTCCAGGTAGAACAGGGCCGTGGTGGAATCCAGCAGGGTCGTCCCCACCGATCCGGGATCGGTGTCCCGATAGATCTTGTAGCGATCGACCCAGACCGGATGGTCATTGGGGTTCAGGGTCACGTGAGACCACTCCAGCTGGACATCGCCGCTGCCGGATTTGGCCCCGCCCGACAGGGTGACGGCCAGATCGTCCACCGGCTTGGGGATCACGTCCAGGAAGTATCCGAACTTGTCCGTGGGCCGAACCTGCGGGTTGCCCACGCCGTAGTTGTCGTCGTCGGTGATGTGAATTCTGTTGACGTAGGCCGGCAGATCGTTGTCAAAAGCACCGTTGCCATATTTATACTCCACCCATTCGCTGGAGCCCATGGGGAAGGTTATGGTGGCAGACCAGATGTTATCATCGGCGGTGACATCGCCGTTATAGCCCTCATCGTTGAGGGTGTCGTCGTTAGCCGGATCGAAATCCCAGCTCAGCGGTGCCACGCTGCCCACCAGCAGCAGCGGCAGCATCACCGAGTCGGCGGTGCTCATATCGACCGAGAAGACCACGGGAACATCGTGGTTGGCCTGCTCCTGGGTGGTGTAGGTCAGATCAAAAGCCGTCTGATCGACGATCTGGAACTGCCAGTTTCCATCGATCCAGTTGCCGGCCGTGTCGGTGACACCCCATTCCCAGGTGTTGGCCCCGCCGTCGACCACCAGATCGAGAGAGTGCTTCCAGACGTGGTCGTTGGGGGTGTCATCGCCGTTGGTACCATCGTCGTACATGTCATACAGGAAGCCCAAACCCCAGGAAGGATCATAGGCATGGTAGGCGTTGGTGTCAAAGCTGCCCTTGAACTTGAAGCCCGGCTGCCAGACGCTGTCGGCGGAGTCGTCCACGATGAAGGTCACCACGGCGATGCCGAATCCGGTAAAGGTGGCCTGGTCGTGATCGGGGTGGATATAATTGCCGTTCATATCCTCCACCGCGTGGCCCACCGAGACCGTATACACGACGCCGAAGGTCTGAGCGCTGGTGGTCAGCCTGACGCCGTCGACACCCAGCGATTCGGCCGCCGTCACCGAAAGGCCGGCGATGGCGTAGTTGCTGGGATTGAAGGCCGATGTGTCCATGGCCTCGCTGAAGCTCAGGTCCACAGAGGTCGGACCGGTGGCCACCGCGCCGTCCAGCCACGGTTTGGTGGTATCGGCGCCGCTGGACTGGTGGACCAGTGTGGACAGATCGAGGTAGGCCATCATCTGCCAGCTGCTGTCCGGATCGGCGTTCCAGTCATCGAAGGGATCGTTGGAGGTGTCGCGGGCGTTATCGTTGTTGTTTCCTCCGGTGCTCCATACTTCGCACCACAGGGACTCCGGGGAGGTGATCCTGGATTTCTCGATCTTCCACTCGATGCCCGAGGGGGTCCCGGCGCTGAGCCCAACCCCATCGAGATTCCCGTACTGCGTCCAGCTGCCGGCGCTGTCGTTGTAGGCCCAGAGTTGGGTGTGAAAAACGTCATAGGCCCCGCCGTCCACCCAGCTGTAAAAACCGTATTCAGGCAGATGCGGATTGGTCCCCCGGACATTGCGCACCCAGGCATCGGAGGTATCGGCTCCCGAATCAGTGATCCCATCTATATCCAAATAGATGGCGTATTTGCCCCAGTTGGTCGTTCCGATATCATCGTTGATGGTGAAGCAAAAATACCAGTAGGTGGCGTCATTGCAGACATAGAAGTCGAGCAGGTCCATGTTCGCGTTCCCGCCTCCATCTCCACCGGGATCTGACGCCTCGGCCGCGCCGTAAACACCATCGACGACACCATCCATAACGGGCGAGCCGAATCCCTCGGCCCAGACGAGTCCGGACCAGAATAACGCGCAGGCTGCTAAGGTGATCAGGGACAAGAAGAATTTATTCATTTTCTCCTCCTTTCCGTCCCTTTCGGGTGAGAAAAAGATCGTATACCGCTTCAACGGGTATACCTTCTTACTCTATCATTTTACCAGATAGTAAAAATTCTGTCAAGACCTTTTTTCATATTTTCGGAGAATTCCTGTTCGCGGCAAGATGGCCGGAATCAGCACGGGCACTGAAAATTCTTTTCCGGCGATTATTTCGCGTTCCCAATTTCTTTGTTGAACTCGCCCACCCGGTTGGATTCCTCCGATTTCTGCCCTCCCGTATCGATCGCTTTAACCGTGTAATAATAATCCGTTCCGGTCGCTCCCGGATCGGTGAAGGTGATGTCCGGCGTCCCGGCCAGAGAATCGCCGGGCAACTCCGCCGCGCTGCTGCGGTAGATGATGTAGCCGGAAATGCCGCACTCGCTGAACGGCTCGGTCCACCGCAGGGAGACATCCTCTTTCGACAGGATGCCGGTCAGGTCGTCGACGGCCTGGGGCGGTGAACAGACGTTCACCTGCAGGAGGGGATCGCCGATCAGGGCCATGCCGTAGTACCAGCACACCTCCCAGTTGTCGAAGCCGTCGGTCCCCTGATTCCGGAACCATTCCTGAAAGGCCTTCCCCAGGCAACGGCCGCGGCCCAGCTGTTCGTAAAAATCCTCGAAATAAAGCATCGATCCGGATTTGGCTGATCCGATGGCGGCCAGGCCGTATGTGTCGGCGAAGGTATAGCGGCCGGCGATATAATTCGACTCGGTGAACCGCGCCGCCGAACAGGCGAACAGGTTGTACAGGATCCCATCAGGGTCGATGGTCTGGATATCGTTCGAAGACAGAGATCCGCCATCCTCCGAAAAATGGGTTTCCAGATCGAACCAGTTGGTGCCGGCAAATCCGGGCTTCCAGCGATGCAGACCGCTGCTGTCGTTCTCGGCCGGGGTGACGGTGGCCTCGCCGCCCAGATAGTCCTGCGTCAGCCGCGTGGAGGCATTATGGTTCTTGTAGATGCCGTTGGTCAGCCAGCCGTGGATATATTGGGAAGGCGTCGGGGCCGGGTCATAGGCCAAACCGTCCAGGGCCAGCTTCTGATCGTCTCCGACGCGCCCGGACAGCTCGGCGCCGTACCAGACGCTGATCTTGACCAGCAGCCGGTTCCAGCCCGCCTCCAGGCTCAGGGCGATCTGCTGGGCGTCGGCCTCATAGTCGTGATAAGTATTGTTGTAATAGACCACGGCCCCGTTGAGCCAGACCTTGGCTCCAGAGTATGTGCCCAGCCACAGTGCGGCCGGCCGGGCCGAGTCGCTGTACACGTGGGTGAAGGCGTACACCGCGCCGACGTCCATATCGCTGTAGAGGGTGGAGAAATCGAGATAGCCCGAGCCGATATCCCATAGCTGCCAGGTCTGACCCCCGGAGATCAGGCCCTCGTAGGCGTCGATGTCGGCCTCTCCCTCCAGAAAATCATGGCTCAGTGCCCCCCAGAAATTGCTCCAGTAGTGGAACCCGTTGGTCAGCCAGGCGCTGATATAGGGGGCATGCCGGACCGGGCCGGCCGGATCCTCAAGATGGGTGCTGATGCCGGGGATGAGGTATCCTTCGGAGTCGCAGAGGCGGGCCGAGAACTTGTACGTATCCTTATCCTGGACCACTTTGACCAGGAGGTTGTTGGTGCCGCTGTCCAGGGTGGCGGAGACGACATCGGCCAGGAAATCGTTAGTCCCATCGGGATCGGTGAGGATCTCACTGCCGTTGAGCCAGACCTTGAAGCCATCCTGTCCCTGGATGCGGAAATCACAATTGCGGGCCGAATCCGACTCGACGTAGGCATGCGCGTAGGAGGCGCAATCGCATGGCCGGGAGCTGAATTGATGTCCCTCCGGCCAGGAGTGGGCGCAGACCTGAACGGTCTCGTACCCGGTGCCCAATTCGACGGCATAGGTGTCGGCCACGGTGGTCTGGTGATCGTTGGAGACCTTCACCAGAGGGCCATAGATGGAGTCCATCCCACAGGTCTCCCAGGAGCTCCAATCGTCATCGATGAAGGTGATCCCCCTCCGGGGCTGCGAAAGCAGTCCATCCCGGTAGGCGGCGATCTTGGCCAGCAGACCGTTGATGTAATCGGCCTCGTCACCGCCCAACGTTGAGGCCGTCATCCTTCCCACCCAGATCTCCGGCAAGCGGTCCCCCGAGTGTATGTCGTAAATGCCGTTGACATCGCTGTCCGACCAGGTGCCGTCGAGGTCCATGAAGAAATAGTCGCAGGGGTATTCCTCGTAAGTGCCATCGTCCCAGGTGGACTCGTGCCAGGCCACCGGCAGATCGCCGATCAGGAGCGCCCCGACCAGCCCCTGGGAGATGTACACCGAACCGAGGTAGTCCCGAAACTCCATCGGCGTGCCGCCAAACGCGGTGTCCAGCACCACGGCGACGGCGTACCCCTGAAATTCCAGATCGGACACGTAGCCCAGCAGGGCCGTCTCGATCTGCGGGTAGAGAGCTTCCTCCACGACGATCAGCACATGATTGTCCAGAGATTTCCCGAAGGTCCGGTGGACCGGCTGGATCTTCAACGGGGGCTGCTGGTGCAGCCCGTGGGCGGCGATGAAATCCTCATAGGAGCCCGGCATGCTGCCGGGCGGGCCGGCCCAGTGAAGGCGTTCGACCTGACGATAGGACCGCGTTTGGCCGGCGGCCGCCGTCACCAGGGCACCGGCCAGGCAGACGATCAGGGCGGCATTCCACCACCATCGGTGCGGCATCATCGCTCCTCTCTCATGATCGGCGAGCGATCAGTCTTCTGTTAGCCATCTGAAAATGACCGCCACAGACGTACCAATCTTTCCTTTTATTCTACCACATATCTGCACTCCTGTCAAGGAGTTTTCAGACTGGAGCCGTAAAGAAAAAAAGGACCCGACTGCGGGTCCTGTATGGGCGGAGCATCCTGAGCGATCGCGACCGGTGCTCACCGGGAAACAGTTAGCTTCTCTCCAACCTGGAAACCTTTTTGCAGGGCCTGTCGATTTAATTCCCTGCTCCCTTCGGGCACGATCTCCAGAACGGCCTTCTCCACCGATTCCAGGCTGAGCACTTTCGTTACGCCGCACAGGGCGCCGATCATGACGATATTGGCGACCACTTCCAGGCCCAATTCCTTGGCGATTCGCTGGGCCGGAATACGATGAAAAGCCGCTGCCGGTTCACTGTGAACCAGGTCCTCATCGATCAGCACGATGGTGTTCGGCCCGACCTCGGCGGCATACTGCCGGTAAGCCTGCTCCGACAGAGCCACGAGCACATCGGGAAGCTGTACGTAAGGATAATAGATCTGTTCTTCGGAGATCTTGACATCCGACTTGGTGACGCTGCCGCGCACCTCCGGGCCGTAGGACTGGGTCTGGATGGCGAACTTACCATCCTTCTGGGTGGCATGGCGCTGCTCATAAAGAACGGCGGCCCGGGCCAGGACGATGCCGGACAGAACGGCTCCCTGTCCGCCGGATCCGGCGAATCGGATGCTGATGCTCATTTCCTGACCCCTATGGCTTTGGTATAGGCCTCCCGGTCCCGCTCCACGAATTCGCCCACCGTAATCTTGCCCTGCAGGTTGAGGTCCAGCCGATCATCGGTGGCGTCTTGAGTTTTCTGACGGGGAAGCGAGTTCTCCTTGAGCCATTGAAACATCTCCCTGGTGCTGCCCATCCGGTTGCGGCGGCCGAACTGGGTGGGACACTGCGCGGCGATCTCCACGAAGGAAAATCCATCCTTCAGCAGGGCCTTTTTGATGGACCGGATCAGGGGCTTGACGTGAAAGGTCGTCCAGCGGGCCACATAGTTGGCTCCGGCGGCCAGGGCGATCTCGGAAAGATCGAAGGGATATTCCTTGCTGCCGGACGGTGTCGTGGAGCTGTAGAAATCTCTCGGCGTAGTGGTGGAGGCCTGCCCGCCGGTCATGCCGTAGATGTAGTTGTTGATACAGATGACGGTCAGGTCCACATTGCGGCGGCAGCCGTTGATGAAGTGATTGCCGCCGATGGCTCCCAGATCGCCGTCCCCGGAGAAGACGACCACCTTGAGATCCGGATTGGCCAGCTTGATGCCGGTGGCAAAGGGGATCGGGCGGCCGTGGGTGGAATGCAGCGAATCGGCGCGGATATATCCCGGTATCCGGCCGGAGCAGCCGATGCCGGAGACGAAGATGGTCCGATCCTGCGACAGCCCCGATCCTTCGAAGCCGCGGAAAAAACAGTTCATCACCGTACCGATGCCGCATCCGGGGCAGAACATGTGCGGCCAGCGGTCCCGGCGATAGAAGTCGAAGAAGTTCATGACGGCGATCCCTCGGGCGATCTCTCGGTAAAACCATCAGGGAAGAAAAACATCATCCTTTCAGCCTCTCGACGATCTCCCCCGGGGTATGCACCTCTCCCCCGATCTTGGAGAATAGCTCGATCTGCCGGCAACCGGCCTGCCGGGCAACCCGCTCCACTTCCCAATACAATTGACCCAGGTTCATCTCCAGCACCAGCAGCCGTTTGGCCGTTGCCGCCACCCGGCGGAATTGCTCCTCCGGAAAGGGCCACAGGGTGACCAGCCGGAACAGGCCCACGTCTCCCCGCTGGCTGACCACCTCGAAGGCCGAGTTGGCCGGCGAGCCATAGGTCACCAGAAGGGTATCGGCATCCGGCCGCATGACTTCGCTGCGGCAGATCTGCTCGCGGTGATTCCGGATCTTGTCCACCAGACGAGTCACCAGCCGCTGATGCACGGCCGGGTCGACCGTCTTGGGATATCCGGACACATCGTGGGTCAGCCCGGTGACATGCACCCGGTGCCCCTGGCCGAATTTCGGGAACTTCGGAACCAGGCCTTCATCACAGGCGAAGGCATTGTATTTGGCCGGCTCGGAGCACATATCGCGATTCAGGATGGGACGGCTATCGGTCACGACGAATTTCCCGCGCATGTGGCCGATATCGGCATCCGAGAGTACGATGGCGGGAACGCGATACCGTTCCGAGAGATTGAAGGCCTCCACCGTCAGTTCGAACATCTCCTGCACCGAGTCGGGGGCCAGAACGATCGTCTCGTAATCGCCGTGGGAGCCCCACCGGGACTGCATCACGTCTCCCTGGGCCGCCCGGGTGGGCTGGCCGGTGGAGGGCCCGCCGCGCTGCACATCGATAATGACGATGGGCGTCTCGGTCATGCAGGCGTAGCCCAGGTTCTCCTGCATCAGGGAAAAGCCCGGACCGCTGGTGGCCGTCATGGTCTTGGCTCCCGTCCAGGAAGCCCCGATGATGGCGGCGATGGAGGCAATCTCGTCCTCTAACTGGATGGCGACGCCCCCGGCCTGTTTCAGGCGGGTGGACATGCGCTCGGCGATCTCGGTGGCCGGCGTGATGGGATAGCCGGCGAAAAATTTACAGCCGGCGTAAATGGCTCCCTCGACGCAGGCCTCGTCGCCCTGCATGAAGTATGTCCCCGGTTTCAGTTTGCTCATCTGCCTGACCGCCTGCTCCCTTTTGACTGTCCGCGAGCTTCGTGACCGCCCGCTCGCCTCAGAGCGCCTATTCGCCTGACCAGCCGATGGCCTGGTCGGGGCAGACCAGGATGCACATCTCACAGCGTTTTCTCTCGCCGGGGCCTCGTCCGGCATCGAGACATTTCTCCGGCTCGGCGATGCGGGGAACGAAATACCCCTGGGCCGAGGGCGCATCCCCCGCCTGATACACCCCGACGGGACATTTGATGACGCACAGATCACAGCCCTTGCAGTAAGTTGGATCGATCTTGAGATGCATGGTGGACTCTCGATTGAAATGCCCAAGAGAGATGCATCGAAACGGCGGCCTGACCGCCCGGCGCATCGTGCTTATTCCACTATACAATATTATTCACCGTTTCCGGTTTGTCAACCTCTTTCCCGTGAGCATGCCGAAAAGGCTCTGTTTCTCACTTCCGAAATCCTGATAGTCAACGCCCTCGATAAAAAAGTGGGGCCGCTCTTCTGATGAACGGCCCCGCCTCCTGTCCTCAGGGCATCGCCATGGCCACGGGTCTTCCTGACGACAGGTGTTACTTTTCCGATGACGTATCCGGTACTGCCTTCAGGCCGGCCGGCCGACCATCATCCTGCTGCGCCTGCCGCAGGGCAGCATGAGCCGATTCCAGCAGCTCACCGGGCGTGTTGCCATCCCAGGGGTAGCTGACCACCGCCGTATGGACGCTCACTTTCCTCGCCGCCCGGCCATCGATTTTCTGCACCAGCTTTCCCTGCTCAACCGCGTCGCGGACCCGACGAGCCATCTTTAGGGCGCTATGGCCATCGGTCTCCGGAAGTACAGCAATAAACTGCCCCTCCTGATAGCGATAGATCGAATCTGTATTGCGCTTGAAGCTGATCAGAATGGCGCCCAGCTCTTTCATCAACCCATCGTCCCGTTCCGGTGCGGGGATTTGCTGATCGACTTGGAACCATCTGAGAGCCATCAACACCAGCGACAGAGGCCGCCGATAGCGCTTGGAGCGGTCGACCTCGGTCTTCAGATCTTCCTCCAGCCGGATCCGTTTGAGACAGCCGGTAAGGGAATCGTGGGTCGACAAAACCTCGATTTGGGAACGTAAGACCGACCGCTCGACGGCCAACAACAACAGATCGGCCATCATCTGAAGGAAATTCTGCTCCTCCTCACCAAAGCCATCTTCCGACATGGATTCCAGATAGAGCAGTCCCCTGGCTTGCTCTCCACCGACCAGCGGGAGGCACATCAGCGACCGGGCCGGCCAGCCATCCGGCAGGCGGGCAGAAAGATCGGCGTCGGCGCGAACATCACCGGCGACCACCTGGCGCCCTGTGGTCAGGATGTGCCTGATCAGGGAATCATCGTCAAGCAGCTGCTCGGCCCGGTGGGTCTCTGAAAATCCTTCTCGGGCCAGCACCCCGACCGAATCATCCGCAGCGACCACAAACATGGCACAGCCGGAGATGTCCAGCAGTGACGATAATTCCTCGACCAGAACTGCAGCAATCTGTTCCAGATCGATCTTTTTAAATACGCCCCTTTGTATTCTGGCGATGGCATTCATCCATTTCAATTGCCTTTCACGGTCATCCTCATCCACGATATTGCCCCCTTCCGGCACACTGACCTTTGGCATAGAAAAGATATCTTTCTCTTCACGAAAGTGAGAATCCTTCCTCCTGGTACAACGCCAAACAGACATCTACGGCTCGAGGATCATATTGAATCCCCCGCTTCTGTATCAGCTCGTCCAGGGTGTCCTGGATCCCGTGGGCCGGACGATAGGGGCGATGCGAGGACATGGCCTCGACCACATCGGCCACCGCCAGGATCTTGGCCTGCAACAGGATCTGTTTGTCCTTCAGGCCCTGTGGAAAACCGGAGCCGTCCAACCGCTCATGGTGCTGCCGGACGATCTCGGCCACCGGCCAGGGAAACTCGATCGACTTGAGGAGATCGTACCCGGTTTGGGAATGAATTTTGATCAGGCTGAACTCGGTGTCGGTCAATTTACCCGGACGATTGAGAATCTCCGGAGGCACGTAGATCTTGCCGATGTCGTGGATCAGGGCGGCCATGCGCAGACCCTGGATCTTGTTCCGGGAAATCTTCATCCGCTCGGCAATGGTGCAGGCCAGGACGGCCACACGGCGTTGATGGCCGGCGGTATAAGGGTCACGCATCTCCACCGCCGAGGCTAAAACCTCAACGATCTCCTCAGTCAGCCGGCTGAGTTTCTTATAACTCTGCATTAAATCCTGCTCGGCCTTTTTGCGCTCGGTGATATTTCTGACGAACATGCCCAGCTTCTCCGGCCGACCCTCCTGATCCTTGATTACCCACCCGGTGAGGGCCACCGGGAAGATGGTGCCGTTCTTACGGAGATACTCTTTCTCAAAAGTTCCGGATCCTTTCGCCCCATTCGCCTTGAAATGCCTGGTCTCTTCGTGACGCCATTTATCCGGGGTGATCTGCCGATAGGTCCTCTCCTGCAGTTCATCCAAACGATAGCCAAGCATCTCCTGAAATGCTTTGTTGGCCTCCAGGACCCGGCCCTTCAGATCGGAGGTAACGATGCCGTCGGGACTGGTCTCGAACAGCACCCGGTATTTTCTCTCGCTTTCCCGAAGAGCCTCCCCGGCCAGCTTGCGGTCGGTCACGTCGATACAGGAGACCTGCAGGGCTTGCAGGCCGTTATGCCCGATGCGGCTGGCAAATATCTGCAGCCAACGGACCTCGCCATCCTTGCGGATGATGCGGGCCTCGGTGGGCTGATCGCCGGTCTGGCCGTTCAATCTCTGCCGATAGACGCCCTGAATCCTTTCAATATCCTCGGGATGAATGAGCTCGGCGGTCTGCTGAGCCGTCAGTGAATACAGCTCGTCGATCCCGTAGCCAATCATATCACACAGGGTGGAATTGGCAAAGACGATGCGGGACTTCTCTCCCTGTAAGATCATCAGTCCCTGCAGGGACCGTTCCACTAAATTGCGGTATTTCTCCTCCGATTCGCGCAGCGCTTTCTCGGCCGAATTTCTCTGCAGAGCCATTTCGATGGTTCCCTTCAGCTCCCTGCTATCGAAGGGTTTTACGATATAACCATAGGGCTCCGTTTTTTTGGCTTTCTGGAGAATACCCTCATCGGCGTAAGCTGTGAGATAGACGACCGGGATGGCGAAGCGCTGACGGATCTCATCGGCGGCCTGGATGCCGCTTTTCTCACCTTCCAGGACAATATCCATGAGGATCAGGTCGGGTTTGCTATCCCCGGCGCTGACGATCGCATCCTTTCCGGTGGAAACCGTGGCAACGACCGAATACCCGATGCGTTCCAGAGTTCTTTCAATATCCGACGTCACGATCTGTTCATCTTCCACGATCATTATGCGCGCTTTGGTCATCATCTTCACCTGTTTCAGCAACCGTTTCCCGGCGATTCTCTGTTTTCGCAGAGGATTCGAGGGTCCATCCGTTCCGAAGCGCCTCTGCCGAATCACGATCTTGTGGCCGCTGAGGTTTTTCTGTTTCTCTTTTCCTGGTACATGTGTTCGTCGGCCCTGGCCAGTGTTTCATCGATGGACAAATCGCTTTCCGGCTGCCAGGAGGCACTGCCAATGGACAGACTGACGGACACATCGAATTTTTTACCATCGCGGTTCCATACCTGCAACGCTTTGGCCAGACGGCGCTTGACCACATCAGGGGATGTCTTCATCTCCGGCATGACCACCAGGAACTCGTCCCCCCCGTACCGGACCACCATCTCCGAGGAACGGGTATGCTGGTGCAGAAATTCAACCACCTGTCGCAGCACCCGGTCGCCGGTCTTGTGGCCGTGGGTATCATTGATCACCTTGAACCCGTCAATATCGATGAGCAGAAACCCGATGGCCTGTCCGGACCGGCGGGCACGCGGCAACTCCCGCTCGATGCTCTCCCGGAAGTAACGACGGTTGAAGGCTCCGGTCAGAGGGTCGCGGATGGCCTGATCGCGCAGCCGGTTCTCCAGCCGGATCCGGTTGACGGCCTCAAGGGCATGTTCCAGGAGCAGCTCCAGCAGCTTGACGTCCTCTTTCGAGAACGCATCCGGCTCAGCGGCGACCACCTGAAAAACGCCGATCTTCCCGAGGGGGGTACTGATGCCGGATTGAAAATTCTTTCGCGTCGGACGGGCCTCTGGAACCTCATCGATATGGCCAAACAGCGTGGTTTTTCCGGTACGGTAGGTCTTCGCGGCCAGGCTTTTCTCATTCAGGGAGCTCTCGGTGCTGGCCCCCCGGGGCATGCCCGCGGAGGTCGCCTTGACGATCAGCTTTCTACCCACGGCGACGTCCAGTGTGCACATCTTGAAGGAGAGTATGCCCTCAGCGGCCCGGACGGTGATGTGGTATACCTGTTCTTCGTTCTGACATTCCTCCCGCATGCGGGCGATCTTGTGCAATCCTTCGATCTTTTGCCGCGACTCACGCA
>CAZOYL010000025.1:0-27253 GCA_964584035.1 uncultured Gemmatimonadota bacterium
ATGGCCAAGGCCCTGGAGGATCTGCGCCAGGCCATGCAGAATCTGGATCCCGAGCTGGTCAAGCAGCAGATGGACCAGCTCAATATGACCCAGGAGGAGCTCCTCAAGCGGCTGGACCGGACCCTGTCCGTCCTGAAAAGGCTTCAGGCGGAGCAGCAGCTGGATGCCCTGATCAAGAAGACGGAGGACATGATCCAGAGACAGTCGGACATCAGCGAGCAGCTGGATCAAATGAAGGAAGCGGATTCCCCGGCCCCCGAGAGCCTGGAGGATCTGGCCCGGGAGCAGCAGCGGCTGGCCGAAGATGCCGCGGCGCTTCCCGAGGACATGGAGGAGCTCTCCCAGCTGATGGATCAGTTCCCGGAGATGCCTTCCGAAGAGCTTGCACGGATGGCCGAGGAGCAGCAGAACTCGCCGGTGAGCGAGCAGATGCAGCAGGCCTCCAGGAAGATGTCCGGAGGCAACCAGAGCGGGGCCCGGGAGCACCAGGAGCAGTCCCGGCAGATGCTCAAGCAGCTGCAGATGGATCTGCAGATGCTGCAGCGCCAGATGGGCGGGCAGATGACGGCCGAGGTGGCCGATGCCATCAGGAGATCGATCCGCGATCTGCTGGACATCTCCCGGCGCCAGGAGGAACACCGCGACCAGGTTCAGATGCTGGATCGGGAAAGCGCCCGGTTCGGGAGCATGGCCGAGGGTCAGCTCGACCTCCGGGAGGCCGTCTCGAAGGTAGCCGACGATCTTTATGATGTGGCCCAGAAATCTTTCTTCATCTCGCCGCAGGTGGGCCAGGCCATCGGGTACGCCATGACCCGGATGGACCAGGCCCTCAGCGCCCTTGAATCCCGCGGGGCCGCGGCCGCCGCCCACTCCGAAAAAGCGGCCATGGTGGCGCTCAACGATGTCGCCAAAAACCTGATCAACGCTCTTCAGGCCATGGGAACGGCCTGTTCCTCCGGGGGCATGGAGTCCATGATGCAGCAGCTCCAGGGAATGGCCCAGAGCCAGATGGGCATCAACCAGCAGACCCTGGGACTCGGCCAGCAGGGACAGATGACCATGCAGCAGCGGGCCCAGATGGCCCGGCTGGCGGCCGAGCAGGCCGCGGTGCAGAAACAGCTCGGCGATCTGCTGAAGGAGTTCGGGAACCGCTCGGATATTCCGGGCCGCCTGGACCAGGTGGGCGAGGAGATGAAAAAGGTGGTCGACGATCTGGCCCGCCGTCAGGTCGGTCAGGAGACCATCGACCGTCAGCAGCGGATTCTTTCCCGGCTCCTGGACGCGCAGAAATCGGTCCGGCGGAGGGATTATTCCCGGGAGCGGCAGTCCCGTCCGGGACAGGTGGTGGTGCGGCGCAGTCCGGGGGAGCTGCCGGCCGAGACCGAGGACCTCGACGAGGTCCTGCGCCGGGATCTTTTACAGGCCCTCTCGGAGGATTATCCCAAGGCCTATCAGGAGCTCATCAGAGCCTATTTCGAGGCCCTGTCACGGCACAGCGGCGAGGGGAGGGAGCCATGAGGAACCCCCGGGCTTCAACCATCCGGAGACTTCTTTCTCTGACCGTTCCCCTGGCCGTCGCCCTGGCGGTCTCGCTGGCGATCACGGCGCCGTCGCTCGCCGCGCCCGCGACCACGTTCGAGCAACAGATCAGGCAGGCGCAGCAGCAGGAAAAGGCCGGGCGTCCGGAGGAGGCTCTCAAGATCTACCGGGCGCTGTTGAGCCAGCGGCCGGGGGATCGGGAGCTGCTGTCCCGTATTCAGGGCGTCTACCGGGAGCTGAAGTGGTATCCCCAGCTGATCGTACTGATCCGGGAACGTCTCCAGAAGGATCCCGGCGATTTCGAGTTGCTGATCGAGCTGGGAGAGGTCTATTTTCTCTCCGGCGATCTGCAGCAGGCCCGGGACACCTGGCTGTCAGCCCTCACCGCCGCACCCCGCCAGGAAAGCTCCTTTTTCCGGATCAGCGACGCGTTTCTGCAGCGCGGCATGCTGGCCGAAGCGGAGGACATTCTCCTGCAGGGCCGCCGGGCGCTGGCGGATGAGACCCTGTTCGCCGATCGCCTGGCTCGCATTCATGAGCTCGATGCCGAGTATGGCGCTGCCACGGAGGAGTATCTCACCTGGCTGCGGCAGGATCTCCGCCGGCTCAATTATGTGGACGCCCAGCTGGCCCGTTTTCCCGACCAGCCAGAGGTTCACCGGGCGGTCGAGGAGACCATTCGAAAAGCCATCGCCCGGGCCCCGGAGGAAGAGGTTTTTCATCATTTGCTCAGCCAGCATCTGATCCGCACCGGCCAGCCGCAGGAAGCCTACCTTGAGGTCCTGGCGATGGAGGCCGGGAGCGATTCTGGAGGACAGCTCCTGATCGCCTTTGCCGCTCGCTGCGCCGAGCTGGGATTTCACCGGACGGCCATTCAGGCCTGCCGGGAGGCGCTCGATCGCCATCCGGAAACGCCGGCCGCCCGGCAGGCGCAGCTGGTCATCGGCCGAAGCCTGGAAACTCTGGAACAGTATGACCAGGCCCTGCTGACCTACGGCGATCTGCTGGCCGACCACCCGGGCAGTTCGGAGGCTGCCGAGGCCCTGTACCGCCGGGGAGAGATCTACCTGCTTCACGGTCATGCCCTGGCCGGTGAGCTTGTCGATCGGGCCGTCATCGGCGGGGGCTGGATCGACAGCGCTCAGGCTGCCTACCGGCGGCTGATCGACCGTTATGGCCGAAACTCCAGGGCCGCCGATGCGGCCGTGCGGATCGGGGACTGTCTGGTGATCAAGGGCGATGTGGCCGGCGCCCGGGCCGCTTATGATCGCCTGGCATATGGACGAGGACCCGAGCAGGTCAGGGAGGAGGCGGCCTTCAAGCTGGCCGAATTGCTCTTTCTGGAGGGCCGTATCGAGGAATCCAGAGGAGCCCTGGACGATCTGGTGAACGCTTATCCGCAGGGTTTTTCCGTCAATGACGCCCTGCTGCTGTCCCTGTTGATCGATGAGGCCTCGGCCGACGGCGGGTCGGCGCTGCAGAGTTATGCCGGCGCGATGTTCCTGGCCCGGCAGCGGCGCTACCGGGAGGCGCTGGAGTCTTTCGGAAGCATTGAACGGCAGTTTCCCGAGGGCCCGCTGATGGACCATGTGCTCATGCAGGCGGCCCTCGTCAGGGATCAGATCGGGCGCCACGAGGAGGCCCTGGCCGATCTGCAGGCCCTCATGGTACGGTATCCCGAGAGCCGTTTCTGTCCTCAGGCGCTGAGGCGCATCGGCGAGATCTATGAATATCATATCAAAGACCTGCCGGCAGCCCGGCAGGCCTATGAGCGGCTGCTTTCCGACTATCCGAATTATCTCTTCCTGAACGAGGTGCGCCGGGCGCTGCGCCGCCTGAAAGGCCAGAGCACCGGCTGATCAAGCGCGGCGGCCGCCCTCATCCCCCCGTAAAACTCGCCTTCAGCTCTCCCCAGCTGCTGCTGTCGGGATAGTCAGACCTGGAATCCTCCCACCGATAGAGCTTCCAGAACCCCCCGGAACCCTCCGAGACAAAAAAGATGGCCCGTCCCACCGAATGACGGGGCGCGCTGACGGTGTCCTGATCCACCGAGAGGTCGTAGATCACCTCGGCCCTGACGGTGTCTCCCGAGGGATAAAAGGTCACCTCCATGGTGGTATCCACCAGGGCCAGGTCGATGAACGAGCCGCTGCCGGAGGAGAAGATGGAGCGGGTCACGTCCCGCTCCTGTTCGAAGCCCCAGTCGTCGAAGATGCCCGGGTTCTGGGCCGCATCGACAGGGTCCGGGATGAAGCGAAAGTCCTCCGAGATGGAATCGGTGAAGTTATCGATGATCTGCTCGTTGTACGAGTTCTTCAGGTTGCGCAGCACCGCGTCGTAGAAGACGGGGTCCTCCCAGGTGCCCCGGCGGACACTGGGTTCCTCGGCCGACCGGGTGGCGAAGGGATTGTCACAACCCGTTATCAGCAGCAATATCAGCAGCAGCCGCATCGATAAAACGATATTTCTCAACGGCTTATTCCTCAGAATACCTGTTGGATGGTCAGTTGCAGACGGTCGAAGGTCCGCTCGGGGATATCGGTGGCATCCTCCACCGCGCGGCTCACCGAGAAGGCGATGCCGCCCGCCCCCCGCAGCCGGAAACGCCCCGCCAGGCCGATGCGTTTCGAGATCAGGCGGGATTTGAAATGCCGCCCGCCCTGACGGTGCTCGTATTCACGTCGGTGACTGTATCCTAAATTGGGAACGATCACCAGACTGGAGAACAGCGGGTAGGACAGCGACAGCTCGAAATTCTGATAGGATTTATCCCAGGACAGGATCTCCACCCAGCGGTCTTCCCTCACCAGGCGGCCGAAATCCTCCACCCGGTAGGTGTAGCTGAGAGTCAGGTCGAGCTCCTCGCCCGGATGGTAGCTCACATCGCTGGTGGTTCTGGCCTGACGGAAGATGTTGCTCTTGATGTCGGTGAACAGATCCTCGAAATCATACTCGGTGTAATGGGCCGAGATGCCGAATCCCTGGCCGATAGACAGCGATCTCCAGGGACGGATGCGGACCGTGGGATAGAGGCCGTAATTCCGGGTCCAGTTGTTGTTGGCCGATCGCTGGCTGCGCAGATAGACCAGATGGGTCAGGTTGGTCACGGCCTCGGTGGTCAGCCGGAGAGCCTCGCTGAACCGGTGCGTGTAGGTCAGTTTCAGGGCGCTGGTGAAGCTGTCCCGATCGTTGAAATTGTCGGGATGGGGCGGATCGAACGAGTTGCGGGCCACCTGGCCGCTGACCTCCAGAGAATCCCGCGGCGAAAGGCCGGTGCCCACCCGGGCGCCTAAAAAGATCTCTTCCACATCCTCATCGTTGATGTCCCGTCCGAAATCATGCCGGCCCTGTTCCAGGGAGAAATCGCCCGACAGGAACCATTTCCCGTAGGGCCGTCCCTGCAGGCCGGCCGCCACCCCCCGGGTGGTCTTGCGGCTGTTCTGCCGGGCCACATCCTCATCCGGGCCCTCGGGCAGGCTGTACTCGATACGTCGATCCGTCGAGGACAGGGTCAGGAGAAGATGGTGATCCAGGGGCAGGGGCGTCTCCACCGACAGGTTGACGGCCCGGTAGATGCGGTCCTGGCGTTTCAGCACCGTCTGGTCGGCGGGGCCGAACAGGTTGGTCCGGGTGTCCAGGCGGTCGTCGAAGGACACCATGATCTGAGCGCCGCCCAGCAGAGGACGGTTGACCGAGGCGGCCAGCGTCCGCGAAGCATTATGGCCGGCATTGAGCCGGTCGCCGGAGACGGCCGCCTCGAGGACGGACTGTGTGCCGGAGATCTCGGGCTGACAGGATCCCGACAGGCCATAGCTGACCCCGCTCTCCCGGCTGTTCAGGTCGGATTGCTCCTTCTGGTCCAGCTTGCCGCCCAGGGTTCCCTCCAGGGAGACCCACTCGACAGGGGTGACGCTCAGCGAGGAGGAGAACAGGCCTTCCCGCGTGATGATCTCCCCCTGGTTCACGGAGGACCTTTGGCCGCTGAGGTTCAGGCCGACGGCCGACCAGTCGTTGAGGCGGACATCGAGACCGGTCGACAGATCCAGGTTGTCCTGCCAGCGGTCGCTTCCGGTCGATCCGCGGGCCTTCTTGATCAGGATTTTGACCAGATCGCCCCGGGCCCGCACCTGCAGCCGCGGGCCAGACGCCGAGGCGTACTCTAAAAAGTTATTCCACCGGTAAGTGCGGTTGTCGCGGTCGAAGCTCAGGCCGAACTCCGAGGCCCGGGCCGGAACGGCCAGCATCAGCGAGAGGAAACCCCACGCCAGGAAGAATCTACTGTGACGGACCGGCATGCTGGAACTCTCCGAGAACGTTGGCGATGGTTGCCATCTCCGTGAGGCTCATGGTTTCCCCCCGGCGGCCCAGGTCGATGCCCGTTTTGAGGGCCAGTTCATCCAGCCGGCCGGATCCCGGCTCAAGCCGGGGGTGATGGCGCAAGGCGTTGCGGGCCGTCTTTCGGCGATGACCGAACAGGGCTCCTACGGTATGAAAGAACAACGCCTCGTCGCGCACCTCGACGGGTGGCCGGGTCAGCGGTTCCAGGGACAAGGCCACCGAATCCACCTGGGGACGGGGATAAAAGACGGTTTTGGAAAGCCGGAAATGCCGGTGCACGGTGGAGAAGTACTGCACCGCCACCGACAGGGTGCCGAAGGCTTTGACGCCCGGCTCGGCCGCCATGCGGTCGGCCACCTCCCGCTGCACGGTCAGGGTCGCCCCCGGCAGCTGCCGGAGATGGTTCAGGATCTTTCGAACGGCCGCCCCGGTGATCTGATAGGGCAGGTTGCTGACGATCCTCAATCCGCCCGGCTCCGCCCGCCGGATCAGTCCGGTCAGGTCCGTCTTCAGGAAATCCTCGTTGATCACCTCCAGGCGGTCTTCGCCTTCCAGCCTGTCCTGGAGGATCCGGCACAGCCGCCGGTCGATCTCCACCGCCACCACCCGCCGGGCGCGTTCCAATAGACCATCCGTCAGCGCCCCCAGCCCGGGCCCGATCTCCAGCACGGTCTCGTCGGGCCGCACCCCGGCGGCCGCCACGATCCGCTCGCAGGCCCGGTCGTTCACCAGAAAGCTCTGTCCGCGCAATTTGTTCGGGCGCACGAGGTATTGCTTAAGAAGCGCTTTAGTCGTCTTCAGGTCCATGGAGATAAAAAGAATTGGAAAGTTAAAACCGGGAGCTTTGTTTCCTGCGCACAGGCAAATCAGGCTGTAGGCAAACCGAACAGCCCGGCCGCATTGGCGGTCGTCGCGGCGGCCGCCTCCTCAAAAGAGATCCCCCGCAGGCGGGCCAGTTTCTCGGCCACATGGCGCACGTAGGCCGGTTCGTTGCGCTGGCCGCGATGAGGCACGGGGGTCAGGAAGGGACAGTCGGTCTCGATGAGGATTTTCTCCAGCGGGATGCGGCCGGCGATGTCCTGCTTTTTTTTGCCGCCGTAAGTGATCGGGCCGCCGAAGGCGATCAGAAAGCCCAGGGCGATGCCCTCCCGGGCCATGTCCAGATCGCCGGAGAAACAGTGCAGCACTCCGCCCACCCGGCCGGCCTCCTCCTCTCGCAGGATCCGGAGGGTCTCGGCGTGAGCGTCACGGTCGTGGATCACCAGGGGCAGGCCCAGCTCGACGGCCAGGCGGATCTGCTGACGGAAGGCCTGTCGCTGCCGGTCACGGGGGGACAGGTCGCGGTAGAAATCCAGGCCGATCTCGCCGATGGCGACCACCTTCTCTTCGGCGGCCAGCTCGCCCAGCCGCTTCAGAACGTCGGCAGACAGCGTCCCGGCATCGTGAGGATGAACGCCGACGGCGGCGTAGATCGCGGGATAGCGGGCGGCCAGCTCGACGGACCGCTCGCTGGAGGCCCAATCGGTGCCGACGTTGATGATGGCCGTCACGTCCGCCTCAAGGGCCCGGCGGACGGCCGCATCCCGGTCGTCGCGAAACTGGGAGAAGTCCAGATGGGCGTGGGAATCGATCAGCATGAGCTCGGGGGTCGGAGGAAAGCGATGTGACAGGGCTCAGGCAGCTCCCTGCTGGAGTCGTTCGATCTGCTCTGCGATGACGTCGTCCTCGATTTTGGCAAACAGGATCTTCGGCTCGGCGAGGGAATGTCCCGGATCGAGACGGAGTTTTCCGCCTTCCTCCCAGGGCAGAGCGGACAGGGCCCCGGTCTGATTGAGCATGACGTGCAGCCTTTCCATGGAGAACGGCAGCAGGGGATCCAGGATGATGCACAGGGACGAGAGCATCTGGGCACACAGGTACAGGGTGGTAGCGCATCGCGTCGCGTCGTCCTTGCGGGTTTTCCAGGGCTCCTGGTCGTTGAAGTACTTATTGCCCAGGCGGGCCAGGCTGATGGCTGCCTGGCTGGCTCGTTTCATCTGAAAGGTCTCGATCAATCCGCCGATCTCCCCGGGGGCTTTTTCGACGGCCGCGATGACCTCGTGGTCCTGGCCCTGGAAGGCGGCCGGCTCCGGTACTTTTCCTTCGAAATATTTTTTCAGAAAGGTCATCGTCCGGTTGATGAAGTTGCCCAGCACGTCGGCCAGGTCGGCGTTGTTCTTGGACTGAAAATCCTTCCAGGTGAAATCGGCATCCCGGTTCTCGGGCGCTCCGGCCGTCAGGCAGTATCGCAGCGGGTCGGGCGGGAAGCGGTCGAGATAGTCGGGCAGCCAGATGGCCCAGTTGCGGCTGGAGGACAGCTTTTGGCCCTCCAGGTTGAGAAACTCATTGGCCGGGATCTCCGCCGGAAGGATGTAACCGCCGTATGCCATCAGGGTGGCCGGCCAGACCATGGCGTGAAAAACGATGTTGTCCTTGCCGATGAAGTGGATCAGGCGGGTGTTCTCGTTCAGCCAGTAGCGCTTCCACAAGTCCGGCTGGCCGCGCTTGCCGGCCCACTCGATGGTCGAGGAGATATATCCGATGGGAGCGTCGAACCAGACGTACAGGACCTTGCCGGCGGCCTCCTTCAGGGGCACCGGGATACCCCACGAGAGGTCACGGGTGATGGCCCGGGGCTGGAGCCCCTCCTCCAGCCATCGGCGGGTGAACTGCTTGACGTTCGGCCTCCAGTCGGGCTTGCTCTCCAGCCAGTCCCGCAGGCGATCCTGAAATTCGTTCAGCTGGAAGAACCAGTGCTTCGTCTTCCGCGCCACCGGGGTCCCGCCGCAGATCTTGCAGACGGGATCTTTCAGCAATATGGGATCGAGCATGTGGCCGCACCGCTCGCACTGGTCCCCGTGGGCCCCGGGCGCTCCGCAGCTGGGGCAGGTGCCCTCGATGTAGCGGTCGGCCAGAAACCGCTGGCAATGCTCGCAGTAAAGCTGTTCGACCGTCTCCGGCTTGATATATCCCTGTTCATAGATGCGGGTGAAGAAATCCTGGGCCAGACGATGGTGAACGGGCAGGGAGGTCCGGGAGAAGTTGTCGAAGCTGATGCCGAAGCGCTCGAAACTGTCGGCGATATTCGCATGATAGCGATCGACCACTTCCTGCGGGCTGATGCCCTCCTGGTCCGCCCGAACGGTGATGGGGACGCCGTTTTCGTCGGTTCCGCAGATGTGGATGATATCCCATCCGCGGTGGCGGCCGTATCGGGTATAGATATCGGCGGGCAGATAACAGCCGGCCAGGTGGCCCAGATGAATGGGACCGTTGGCATAGGGCAGGGCGCTGGTCACCAGGGTACGTTTCTCGTTCGGCACGACTGCTTCCCCTTTCTTGTGCGCTTCAGGATCAAAACATTCGGTCCCGGTTTAAGATGATTTCTTTTCCCTCTTGGGTATCAGCCGCCGCCGGGGCTTGCCTCCCGGGGTGATCTCAGAGAGGTGCAGCTTCTCCTCGTGACCGTCTTCATAGGAGACATAGACCAATTCCTCGAAGATATCCACCCGGTCGACCACGCCCGGCCCCGATTCGGTATCGACCTTTGTTCCCGACTCGGGGTACTTCTGGAGAGCCTCCTTGTAAAAACCCTCTTCATAGAGCAGGCAGCACATCAGCCGGCCGCAGGCTCCCGATATCTTCGTGGGGCTCAGGGACAGGTGCTGATCCTTGGCCAGCTGGGTGGTGATGGGTTCGAAGTCGCTGATGAACGTGCAGCAGCACAGCTCGCGGCCGCAGATGCCGAATCCTCCGATGCGGCGGGCCTCGTCGCGGACGCCGATCTGGCGGAGCTCGATGCGGGTGCGGTACAGGGCGGCTAAATCCTTGACCAGTTCACGGAAATCGACCCGTTTCTCGGCGGTGAAATAAAAGGTGATCTTATTTTCGTCGAACTGGTATTCCACGTCTACCAGTTTCATAACCAGATCGCGCTCGGCGATCTTCTGAAGGCAAATATCGAAGGCCGACGCCTCCTTCTTGCGAAGCTCCGCCAGGCGGGACAGATCTTCCTCGGTGGCCCGCCGGATAATCTGCAAAGCGGGTTTTTTCTGATCCATCCTTTTGGGGTCCACCTTCTGGTGCACCTCGCCGATATGCTCTCCGCGCTCGGTGCCCACAACGACATAATCGCCCGTTCTCAGAGGCAATGACTGGGAATTGGAATAGATGGCCCGGCGATTGCCCTTGAAGGCGATCTCATACAGTTCATCCATGGTTTATCTCCGGAATTAAGCGGTTTTTCTTCTGTGCCGTCTCAATCGTGACAACAGTGCGATCCACAACAGCTCCTGATTGACGTTGGCATCCAGGGCTCGAACGAACTCGCGGACGTCCCCCAGGCAGCGCTGAATTCCCAGCCAGTCATACTGTGCCGACATCTCGGACAGTTTGGGGATCAGATCGGTATTAACCAGCTCCGTTTCGGTTCCCTCTCCAAGCAGCATCAGATCCCGGTACCACACCTCCAGGGCCTCCAGGCGCCGGCGGCTGTCGGCCCGGTTTTTCGGTTTTCCCAGCCGCTGGCCCCAGCGAAGGACGGCGCCGAAATCCTGACGCAGCGCCTCCGACAGCGCCTGCAGCATCTCCCGGCGCCCCTTCTGAAAATCCTCTTTGAGCAGCTCTATGGCCCGCCGCAAATCGCCCTGCGCCAGCCGGCCGGCCAGCCGGCGGCTTTCAGGATCTCCCAGGGACAACCGTTCCAGGCCCTCGGCCACATCCTCCCGGGACAGGGGGGTAAACCGGACCTGCTGGCACCGGGAAAGGACCGTGGCCGGCATCCTGCCGAACCGGGCGGAGGTCAGCACCAGCAGAACGTGTCCGGGAGGTTCCTCCAGCGTTTTCAACAGCGCATTGGCCGCATCCAATCTCATCCGGTCGGCCTCGACCAGGATGAAGACCCTTTTCCGCCCCTCGTATGGCCGGAGAACGGCCTGGGAGCGGATATCGCGGATGGTCTCGATGCGAATATCGGATCGTTTCGAAAAAGAGATGTCGGCGTAAGGATTGGCCGCCAATCTGTCCAGCATTCGCCGGAGTTCCTCGTCCTTGATGTCCTTCGGACAGGGAAAGATCACCGTGACGTCGGGGTGCCGCAGCTGATCGATCTTCCGGCACGTGGAGCACACTCCGCAGGGCCGCGGTCCCTCGCCGCGGCAGTTCACGGCCCGGGCCAGGGCCAGCGCCAGGGCCAGCTTGCCGCTGCCCGGCGGGCCAAAGAAGAGATAGGATGAGGCCAGCGTGTCTCTCTGCAGGGCGCCGCGCAAAACGCTTCTGGGACGGGATTGTCCCAGAATGCCGTCGAACGGGTCCTGTTCTGAAAGAGGCGACGGCTCTTGAGGCGACAGGTTCATGGGCGATACATTTCCAGACGAAGGATGCGCCGGCGAAGGTCTGATAGACGAAGGCCTGATGGATGACGGCCGGCCCGGCGATATGTGTCGGGACGAAATGTTTCTCGGCGATGTACGTAAGGACGATACCGGGTCTCTCGCCGGTCGTCTCTGCGGGTCATTTCAGCCAGGTCAGGGGATCCAGCTGTTCCTTGCTGTGGCGGACCTCGAAATGCAATTTCGGGCCGTCCAGAGATCCTGTTTCTCCGACTCGGGCGATGACATCTCCGGCCCGGACCAGAGCGCCCTCTTCCACCAGAAATTCGGATGCATGGGCATAGAGGGTATAATAGCCCCGCGAATGGCTCAGGATCAGAAACTGCCCGTATCCCCGCAGCCAGCTGCGGTAGAGCACCTTTCCATCGGCCGCAGCCCGGATCTCGGTCCCCGGCGCGGCCTGGATGTCGATGCCCTTGTTGAAGGTGACCGTCTTATACTTGGGATGGATCTGGCGGCCGAAGGTTTTGATCACTTTGCCCCTGACCGGCCATGGCAGAGAACCTTTCAGCTCCTCGAACGGTCCCGTCTGTTCGAAGAAATCGGCCTGCCCCTGGGTCGCCGGCGGCGCCTGCTGTCGCTGTCTTTCCAGCAGATCGATGATCGATTGGATCTGCCGGGCACTCTCCTCTATCTCGCGGATGGCCTTTTCATAGGCCGCCTTCTGATCCCGGATCTCCCGGAGCAGGCTGCCGCGTCCGTTCTTTTCGGTGTGCAGCTTCTGTTCCTCGCGCCGTTTTTCCTCCTCCAGGCGGCGCGTTTCATCGAGCTGCTTTTCCAGCTCAGCCGTGTTCTCGGTGATGATCCGCTGATCGGCCAGGGCCGCCTCGATCAGGCGCCGGTCGTCCTCGGCGATGTGCCGGTAGTGATGGATCCGGCCGGCCAGATCGGGCAGGGAACTGGCCGACAGAAAGACCTCTGCTTCGTCCAGCCGGCCGTGCATGTAGAGCTGGCGGGCCCGCTGGGCCAGCACCTGACGCCGGCCGGCGGCCCGCTGCTGAGCCTGCTCCAGATCGGAGCGCAGGGCGCCGATCTGCTGCTGGCAGGATGTCTGTTGACCTTTCAGACGGGTGAGCAGCTTCTCCGCCAGGTGGATTCGTTCCTCCAGGTTCTGGATCTCCGCCAGAACGCCCTTTTCGCGGCCCTCCAGGGCATCTTTTTGGGCCCGTTTCTGAGACAGCTCCGTCCGCAGGGCCTCCAGATCCTGCTCTTTGTCGAGGATCTGATCGTCGACGCCGGCCCGGCCCGGCCCCGAGGAAAGAGACAGGATCAGGAGCGCCGGGATGATGTTTCGAAACAGGCGGAGAGTTCGGTCTGTTATGCTCATAGCCGTGGCATCTTCATCCTTCCCGCAGGGCCGCGGACCGGCTCAGCCTGGCCCAGGCTGCCGGCCGAAGATCCCTTCTTCCTCCGGATGCGGCAGGGCCAGTCCGTTCTTGATGAGATGGGCGTTGAGAAAGGTCCGGTTCTTCAAATAGACACGGCAGGGCCGGTGAGTTTCCTCTCTCCGCCGCTGTCCGTCGAACCGCAAATAGACCTTCTGTCCCCTGGTCTTCTGACGAAGAAAGCGAACGGCCTCGTCGGACCGCGCGGGATCCTCCCGGATGCCCAGCAGGCGGACGGTCTGGCCGGTGTGCAATTTCAAAAGTGAGGGGCTGATGATCTCCCGAACGGAGTAGTATGTCTCACGTTCCCGGCGGGTTCCGTCGATATTTGACCCGAAGGTACGCTTTCTGGGATCGGCCTTGCGGTCGAATTTGACGGGGTCATGGAAGATGTATGGCAGCCGCTGGATGCGTTCGACCGGATCCCCCCGTTCGCCGGCCGTGGTGACGATCTCGACTGAGCCCGATGAGAACAGTTCGCTCTGATCCAGGGCCAGTTTTTCCCTGATGAGGGGTACATAATCCCCGTTGATCTCGTAGCCGATGGACGACCGCCCCTCCTCCCTGGCCGCCAGAGTGGTGGTCCCGCTGCCCAGGAAGGGATCCAGCACGGTGTCGCCCCGGAAGGTGAACATCCTGATCAGCCGCCGGGGCAGCTCCATCGGGAACATGGCCAGATGGGCCTTCTGTTTCTCTCCCGGGAAGGTCCAGTGTCCGGAGAAGTACTCGTTCCACTCCGCGGTCGTCAGCCGGGAGCCCTCTTTGTGCGCCCGGTCCGCCCCGGGCGCCTGTCCGGGCTTCTTCAATATCAGGATGAACTCGTAATCCAGCTTCAGGATCCCGTTGCGGGGATAGGGAAAGGAGCCCATCACGGTGGCCCCCCCGGTGGTATTGCAGGTGGTCACCTTGCGCCAGATGACGGCCCCCATGTAATCGAATCCAGCCGACTCGCAGAACTTGATGATCTCGGTCCGGATCGGGATGACCTTATACCGTCCGTAATAGGCCGAGCGGGCGAACTGATCCCCGATGTTGATGCACAGCCGGCAGCCGTCGTGCAGGACTCGGCGGCACTCGTTCCAGACCAGGTTGAGGTTGTTGATATAGTCCTCGTAGCTGTGGTGAAACCCGATCTGGTCCTGGTCCCCGTAATCCTTCAGCTGCCAGTAGGGCGGCGAGGTGACCACCAGGTGCACCGATCGGTCGGGAACCTCCGGCATGGCTCGCGAATCGGCGATGAATATTTGGTGACCATGTCTCATCGTCAGGCCGGACCTCTCCTGTTCGGTCATCAGGCATCAATGATCGCACGCTGATAAAATACCTTATATCGGCGGGGTTGTCAACCGGACATCATCTCCAGCCGGCGCGCCGCAGCGATAACAGGCTCCCCAGGGCGCCCATCAGGGTCCCGAAGATGACCAGCCCCAGCAGCATGGGCACCGGGATGAACCGCAGGCCGGCGAGATGCCGGGAAACCGCCAGGAACAAAAAGCTCAACAGGGCGGTGCCGAGAAGACTGCCTGCCAGCCCGTACAGCGCGCCCTCGATCAGGAAGGGCGCCGTGATCAAACCGCGATCGGCGCCGACCAGATGCATGATCTCCACCGCCTCGCGGCGGGCATGAAAGGCCAGCCGGATGGTGGTGGCCACCAGCAGGACGGTACAGACGGCCAGAATCAGACTCATGGCCAGCGTGGCCAGGCTCACGGCCGACAACAGGGCGTCGAGCCGCGATAGCCACCGGCGCCCGTATTCCACCTCGGCTACGCCGGCCAGTTGGGACACCTGCCGGGCCGTGTTCTCCACCCGGTCGAAGGTGCGCTGTTCGCGGCGCAGGGTGATCTTCAGTGAGGCCGGCAGGGGGTTTTTTTCCAGGGCCTGCAGGGTCTCCTCTCCGAAATGCTCACGGAATACGGCCAGAGCCGAATCTTTATCCACATAGCAGACCGCCTCGACCGTTTCCAGGGCGCCGATGCGGACGGCCAGATCCTGCGCCTCGCCAGGGCTGACGGTGTCGGCCAGAAAGGCCTCGATCTGAACGCGCTGACGAATCCCGTCCGCCACGGCCGTCAGGTTCGCGTGAACGGCCAGAAACAATCCCAGCAGGAACATGAAGATCGTCAGGCTGCCGACGGTGGCCAGGGCCGTGAGCTTGGACCGTCGCATGGCCAGCAGGGCTTCTGTCAGGGCATAGGCCATCCGCTATCATCCTCAGGACAGGCGGCCGGCGACCAGCTCGATGCGCCGGAGTGGAAGCTCCCGAACTAAATTGGTATCGTGGGTGGCCAGCAGGACCGTGGTCCCGAAACGGTTGATCCTGGTCAGCAGATCCAGGATCTCCCGGGAGGCCAGAGGATCCAGATTGCCGGTGGGCTCGTCGGCCAGCAGCAATATGGGTTTATTCACGATGGCCCGGGCGATGGCCGCCTTTCGCTGCTCCCCTCCGGACAGCTGGCCGGGAAGGCAGCGGGACTTGTGGGCCAGGCCGACCAGCGTCAGGGCGGTCATGGCGCGCCTGGCGATATCCTTCTTCCGATTCCCGGTGGCCCGCAGCACGAAGGCGATATTCTCGAAGATGGTCCGGTCTCCCAGGTGTTTTCCGTCCTGAAAGACGATCCCCAGCCGTCGGCGAAGACGTGGCAGATGAGCAGTTCGCATGCCGCCCACATCCTGGCCGGCCACCCGGATGGTGCCCGCCGTGGGCCTCTCCTGTCCGCAGATCAGACGCATCAGCGTCGTCTTACCCGCCCCGCAGGGGCCCACCAGCAGGACGAACTCGCCGCGGCCGAGCTGCAGGCTGATCTCCTGAAGGGCCGGCCATTTCCCATCGTAGATCTTCGAGACGCCGGCGACATCTAAAATAATATTTTCCAAACCGGATTTCCCAGACAGGTTGGTTTGAAAACCTTCTCAGCTCATCGGCCGGGCAACGAAGCTCGGAATTCGAATCCCGGAACGGCGCCGGGCCCGGCTGCGGCCCACTGCTGACGGCCGACTGCCCACTACCCACTGCTGGCGGCCGACTGCTGACCGATCTTTCCCCGCCTTTTAACCAGCCGGGCGGCCATCCGGATGGCCCGGATCATGCTCTCCGGATTGGCCTGTCCCTTCCCGGCGATGTCCACAGCGGTGCCGTGATCCGGCGAGGTTCGGATGATGGGCAGCCCCAGGGTGATATTGACCGCCCGGCCGAAACCGATCATCTTGATGGGAATGAGCCCCTGATCGTGGTACATGGCCACGATGACGTCGAATTGGCGGCGCAGGACCGGAGAGAACAGGGTGTCGGCCGGCAGCGGTCCCCGGATGCACATCCCTCGATCGAGCAGCTCTCCGATGGCCGGCCCGATGACGGTGCTTTCCTGTCGGCCGAAAAGCCCCTCGTCTCCGGCATGCGGGTTGAGGGCGCAGACCCCGATCCGCGGGCGGCGGATGCCGAACAGATCGATCATGGAAGAATGGGCCAGGGAGATGGCCGTTTTCACCCGTCCCGCGGTGACGGCCGGGCTGACCCGCGACAGCGCAAGGTGCCGGGTGGTCAGGACCACCCGCAGGGATCCGGTGGCCAGCATCATGGCGAACCGCCTGGTCATCGTTCTTCGGGCCAGGAATTCCGTCTGACCGGGGTCGCGGAGGCCGGCCAGATGGAGCCCCTGCTTGGAAACAGGGCCGGTTACCAGGGCGTCCAGGCGGCCGTCCAGGGCCATTTGGAGGCCCAGTTGAAGGGCCCTGACGGCGGCTCGTCCGGACCAGGCGGATATGAGGCCGGGGCGGATATGCCGCCGGTCAATCCTGACGACGTCCAGAACGGGAAGACGATCACCCCCGACCTGCTTAAAGACGGCCGATGAGCCGATCACGATGGCCCGACAGACGTTCTCAAGCCGCTGGCTTTTCAGTGCTTTGGCGATAACCTCGGGACCGATGCCGGACGGGTCCCCCATGGTGATGCCGATGGCAGGCGGTACAGGCGACATCGTTCTCCTCGAGAAAGGGCCGTTTCCCTACCAAAGTATGTTTTCACCATTGAAATGGCAAGGGAAAAAGAGGTTCCTCGATCTGCAGAAACGGCAAGAGGAAAAGGGCATCTTCCCCCTGCAGAAAAGGCCAGCGGACGCTGGCCTCAGAGGACTTCCTCTTCTTTCCTGATCTCTTTGAGAACGCCATACAGCTCCCGGGCCTCCTTCCGGGAGACATTTCCACGAGGCAGGCGGAGGATCTCGACCTCGACCACCCGGCTGGCAAAATCGATGGTCAGCCGTTGTCCCGCCGAAATCTCTCTTCCGGCCCTGGCTGTTTGGCCGTCGACGAACACGATTCCCCGGTCGCAGGCTTCCTTGGCCAGGGTGCGTCGTTTGATCAGGCGGCTTTTTGTCAGAAAGAGATCCAGACGCAACGGTCAACCCTCAAGGCGGACATCCACGTAGATCTCGTCTCTGAGCTGTTTCAGCCAGGCCTCCAGCGTCTGGGAGATCTTGTGCTGCCGGGCCAGTTCCTCCAGGCTTTCCCGGTCGTCTTCCAGCGTGATCTGTCTCTGGTTGACCCGATCGACGACCTGCAGGAGGTGGTAGCCGGATGATGTCGCGATGGGCTCGCTGACACCACCGACGCTCATGGTATCGACCACAGACCGGAACTGGCTGGTGAGTTGATCGAGCGGATACCATCCCAGGTCTCCGCCCTTTTCCCTGCTGTAGGGATCCTGGGAATACTCTTCGGCCAGAGCGCTGAAATCATCGCCATCCAGGATGCGCTCCCGGATATCGTTCATCCGGGCGATGAGCTGCTCTTCGTCCGCCTCGGAGGTGGACAGGGCGATGAGAATGTGACGAACCCGGGCTTGATTTCCCCGCCGTTCCTCACAACGAATGATATGGTAACCATACATGGTCTCGACCACATCGCTGATCTCACCGGGATTCAGGGCAAAAACCGCCCGCTCGAATTCCGGGACCATCTCGCCAGGGGAGAAAAAGCCCAGGTCGCCGCCGGCTTCGGCACTGGGGCACTGGGAGTAGCTTCTGGCCAGAGATTCGAAGCTCTCCCCCGCCCGGGCTTTAGCCAGGACCTCTTTGGCCTGCTGAAGGGCGGCCTGTTTTTCTTCCTCCGAGGGTGCCGCCGTCATCATAATATGTCTCAGGCGGACCGATTCCCCCTGGACCGGCAGGCTGTCGCGGTAGGTTTGATAGAAATTCATGACCTCTTTGGAGGAGACGGTGGTGTCGGAGAGCTTCTGGCGAATGAGTTTTTCCCGAAGCAGCTGATTTCTCATCTGGGGACGGAACCGTTTCTTCAGGTCCTGGAGCGTCATCTCCTCGGCGGCCAATTGCTCCTGAAAGGCTTCCTCGGAGCCCAGCTGATTTTTAATCTGTGCGATCTGGGCCGCAATGGCCTTGTCGACCTCCTCGACGGCTACCTGGATGCTATCGCGGCGGGCCTGCACCAGGATCAGTTTTTCATCCACCAGGTCCCCAAGCAGAGCCTGGCGCAGGCGTCCTATGGTTTCAGTATCCTCCGGATCGAGCTGCAGCTGCATGCCGGCCAGCTGCACTCGGGTCTCCAACTCCGACAGCAGGATGATCTCGTCACCGACCACGGCCACGATACGGTCCATCACCTGAGCCGGCGCGGGAAGGACCGCGGCGGCGATCAGCCAGAGCAGTGCGGCCAGGGAGCCAATATGAATTCGAGACATATGCGCACACCTTTCGAAATGCACATCGCAGGATGGAACAGGCTCGATCAGTAAGAGCGCCGCAACACGATTCAACGGTCCGCTTCCTGATCGGCAATCGCGGCCTCAAGCGGTTCTTCGCGGCGGACGATGGAACTGGTCTGACGAAGCTCCTGAAGAAAAACGTCCAGCTCCTGTTGCTCTTTCTCCCGGGAGAGCCGGCCGATGATTTCCTCCTGAACCAGCTCAAAGGGCAGGACGGTGCCCGCTTTCTGGGAGTCGGTTACCAGCAGGATGTGGTATCCGAATTCTGTCTTGACGGGTTTCAGCAGCGTTCCGGGCGTGGCCGAGAAGACGGCCTTGGAAACCTCCGAGAGAAGGTCCTCCGGGGTAAAGTAGCCCAGATCGCCGCCCTGGATCGATGATGGATCGGAAGACCGCTCTCGAGCCAGGCGGTCGAAATCACCGCCCTCCTCAATTTGCCGGCGGATGGCTTCGGCCTCTTCCAGGGTGGGGACCAGGATTTGACTGGCCCTCATCTCGTCCTGTTTACGGGTAAATTCTTCGGCATGCATCCGGTAATAGGCCAGGGCCTCTTCCTGCGAGACCCGGGTTCGAACGCTCAACTCCTGCTGGATCAGCTCTGAGATGAGGATGTTTTTTTCGGAGGATCGAATTCTCTCTTTCGTCTCGGGTTGTCTCTGAAGGCCTCGGCGGAGCGCTTCCTGATACAGGATCTCGCTGTTGATCCAGTGCTCGACGAAATCACGCTTCTGCTCCAGGGTGACGCTGTCGTAATAATCCCGCGGGATTTCGGCGTAAAGATCTTCCAGGGTGAGCTTGGCTCCGTTGACCTTGGCGATGACGTTTTCCCCGCCTCGTCCGCAATACGTCGGCAACAGGCACACGAGGAAGAGAAAGAGCCACAAAACATTCTTCTTCGACGGCGCCATGGCTCTCCTCTCGGGTCCGATTCGATGATCAGGGTGCCGGTTCTTCCTTCGGGGAGGTCATGGTGGAGAGAAGAGCCTTCTCGTAGATCTCCACACCCACCTTTTGGCGCATGTCCTCCAGCCAGGTCTTGGTGGCTTCGACATCTTTGTCCCGCCGGAGTATTCCCACGATGCTCTGACGAACCTCGTCCAGGGGTTTCAGCTCGGCGGGCTTCTTGCCCAGGACTTTGATGATTGAATATTTGGTGGCGTCCTGGATCGGTCCGCCCAGCTTGCCGACCGCCAGCTCGAGGGCCGCTTCGGAGATCTTGGGATAACGGCGTTTATCCAGCCAACCCAGATCGCCGCCCTTTTTGGCGGCCCAGGCCCGGGTGGACTTTTCCTCGGCCAGCTTGGCGAAGTCGGCTCCGGAGCGAAGCTGCTGGAGCACCTTCTGGGCTTCTTCCTCGCTGTCTAACTGAATTTCCAGGACATGGGCCTGCTCCAGGGTGGAGAAACGCTCGCTGTTTTCCTGATAGTAGGCCAGAATTTCCTCTTCCGCCACGGTGGTATCCTGGACGATCCCTTTCTGCTGGAAGGTCTGCAGCAGGGCGGTTTCTTTTTCGTTGCGAAGCTTCTCGATGATCTCCTTGTCATTTTGCAGGCCCATCTGGCGGGCTTTTTCGTCGAGGAGTTGACCGGTCAGGATGTTTTTCACCAGGGCGTCGATGTCGTCCAGATCCTTCACTCGGGGTTGATACATGGGGGGAATGTTCAGGAATTCCTCCAGAAATTTAGCCATGTTCCAGGAACCGCTCTTGAAGGTGACCACTGTCATATCCAGCTCCTCAGGAGTGAACTCGTCGGGAGACGTTTTCTTGGACATGAGACTGTTCAACAACAGCTGAGCTCCTTCGGGATCGATCTGGATGTTGGCCTCATCCTTCAGGGCGGTGACGTATTCTTCGGCCCGCGCCTTACTCCGGTCGCCGGTCAATTTTCTCTCGATGCGATCCTTCTCCTCCTCCCAGGCGCGCTGGTCTACCGTCCGGCGATCTTCCAGCTTGATGATATGCCATCCGAAGCGGGATTGGACCGGTGAAGAGACCTCGCCGATCTCCATGGCATATACCGTGTCCTGAAAGGCCGGCACCATTTTGCCCCAACCGAAATATCCCAGGTCGCCACCCTTGTCTTTGGTGGAAGGATCGTTGGAATGCGCCTTGGCCAGATCGGCGAAATCGGCTCCATTGATGATCTGTTCGCGGAGACTCCGGGCCTCCTCTTCGGTGCTCACCAGGATATGCCGGGCCCGCAGCTCCCAGCCCATCATGTCGTAAGCGGCCCGGACCTCTTTCTCGGAGGGTTTGCTCTTGTCGATCACCTCCCGGCGATAGAGCAGCTCCAGAAGGGCGTTTCGCTCCGCAGAATGCATTTTCTGCTCAAAAGCGGGGTCCTTATCGAATCCCTGATCGATGGCGGCCATGATCATCAGCTCATCGTTGATGATGCCGTTGAGGATATCGGTTCTCTTTTTATACTCATCCTCCCAGGACGTGTAGGTGATGCTCTGTATTCGTGCGTTCAGATCGGCCACGGTGATGGACCGGTTGCCCACCTTGGCCACGACCTGACCTTCCTTCTTTGAGCAGCCCAGCAGAAACAGCAGGCCCACGAGCGACCAAACGATCAAACGACTGAGTGGCTGACGCATGCTGACGCTCCTTTCTGATCAAGAGGTTAAAAGATAAAAAATGGAATTTCGCATAACTTGTCTATAATAATAACCGATCAAATTATTTGCAAGGTCTTTTTTATCTGCTCAAGCTGGTCCCCCGGCTCCCGGCAGGTCAACGAGATCCGGGCAGCGAACCGTTCTCCGGAGAGAAATTGAATTTCAAGATCGATCCGGTCCAGAATGCCGGAGATCTGCTCAGCGGCGGGGACCCGATCGGGCCGGAATTCCAGCAGCAGGCTGTGGTCCTGGATCGCCACCAGGTCGATGCCTTTTTCTTTGGCCAGCAGGCTGACCGCCGTGAGATCCAGAAGCGAGCCGGCCGGCGGCGGCAGCGGCCCGTACCGGTCCTCCATCTCGCGACGGATCTCGTCGATGGACTCCAGCGAGTTGCTTCTGGAAAGCCGTTGGCAGATAGAAACTTTCTGGCCTTCATCGGGGACATAGTGATCGGGAAGATAGGCATCGACCCTGAGATGCAGGCGGGGATCCGGAACATCGGAAACCTTTTCGCCGCGCAGCTCCTGGGCGGCCTCCCGGAGCAGCTGGCAATAGAGGTCGAAACCCACGGCGGCGATGAAACCATGCTGCTGGGGACCGAGAATATTGCCGCTGCCGCGAATTTCCAGATCGCGCATGGCCAGCTGGAACCCGGAACCCAGAGATGTGAATTCCCGCAGGGCGCTGAGGCGTTTTCGAGCCACTGCCGAGAGCGCCTTCAGGGGAGGTGTCAGCAGATAGGCGTAAGCCAGATGATGGGAGCGGCCGACCCGGCCGCGGAGCTGATAGAGCTGGGCCAGGCCGAAAGCGTCGGCCCGGTTGATGACGATGGTGTTCACGTTGGGGATGTCCAGGCCGTTCTCGATGATGGTGGTGGACACCAGGACGTCGTACTCGCGGCGGAGAAATCGCATCATGGTCTGTTCCAGGATTCGTTCGTGCATCTGGCCATGGGCCACGCCCACCCGGGCCGGAGGAACGATACGGCTCACCAGGGCGGCCATGGCCTGGATGGATTGCACCCGGTTATGGACGAAGTAGACCTGACCGCCCCGGTCCAACTCCCGGAGAATGGCCTCGGCGATGGCCTCCTCGCTGAATTCCAGAAACTCCGTTTTGATGGGACGGCGATCCCGCGGCGGCGTGTTGATCACCGACAGGTCCCGGGCTCCCATCAGGGACATGTACAGGGTTCGGGGTATGGGCGTGGCCGTCAGCGTGAGCACGTCCACCAGGCGCCGCAGCTGCTTGAGGCGCTCCTTATGGGCCACTCCGAAGCGTTGTTCCTCGTCCACGATGACCAGACCTAACTCCTTAAATTGCACATCCTTCTGGATTAGACGGTGGGTTCCCACGACCACGTCGACCGAACCCGCCTGGAGCTCTTTCAGAACAGCCTGCTGCTCCTTCCGGGTGCGAAAACGGCTCAGCATGTCCACCTTCACCGGAAAATCCGCCAGGCGATCGGAAAAAGTGGTCAGATGCTGCTGGGCCAGAATGGTGGTCGGCGCCAGAACGGCCACCTGCCGGCCGTCCATGATGGCTTTGAAGGCCGCTCGAATGGCCACCTCTGTTTTGCCATAGCCCACGTCTCCGCAGACCAGTCTGTCCATCGGGGAGGAGCTCTCCATGTCCGCCTTGATGGCCTCGATGGCCGCCATCTGATCCGGCGTCTCCTCATAGATAAAGGCCGCCTCAAGCTCTTTCTGCCAGACCGTGTCGGGCGAGAAGACATAACCCTGTTTGGCCTTCCGTTCGGCATACAGCTGGATCAGCTCCCGGGTCATTTCCCGGATGGCCTTTTTGGTCCTCGATTTGATCCGTTCCCAGCCGGTGCCGCCCAGGCGGGAGAGAGACGGCGGGCCGGCCTCTCCGCCGAGGTACTTCTGGACCCTCTTGAGCTGATCCACCGGAACGTAGAGCCGGTCGTCATCGCGATACAGGAGCAGGAGACAATCCATGCGCCGGCCGTCCACATCGATCTGCTGAAGCCCCTGGTATTTCCCGATGCCGTAGTCCACGTGAACCACGAGATCTCCCGGAGACAGAGCCGAGTAGCTGGAGATGGCCGCCCCGCCGCGAAATTTCCAGAAACGATGCCGCTGCCGGTACCGGTTGAAGATCTGGTGATCGGTGAGCACCGCCAGGCCGGACCCGGGAAAGATGAACCCGCCGTGCAGGGCGCCCACGCTGATCTCCAGGCTCTCCGGCCGGCCCTCCAGCAGCTCTCCCAACCGTTTGGCCTGTCCGGAGTTGTCGCACAGGATGAAGGTTTGATAGCCGTCCCGGGAATATTCCGCCAGCCCCTGCCGGAGCCGCTTCAGCTCGCCGCCGCCCGGCTCCTGTGTCCGGATGCCCAGATCCACATCGGCCCGGCCCAGCGGCCGGTGCCGGAGAAGGCGAAACCGGGTCATTTGCTCCAGCAGCCTCCGGGGAGGATCGTAGAGATCGTCCGGGGGCAGGACGCGTTCCTCGGTCTCGCGGCGGCCATACTCTCGTTCGGCTTCCTGGAGAACCCCTTCGGCCTGATGGACGATATCCTCCGGGCTGTCCAGCAGGATGACGGCCTCCGGGGGGAGATGGTCCAGCAGGCTGGAGACCAAATGGGGAAACAGGGGGGCCACCCACTGGAGACCGTGAATCGAGGGGTCATCGGCCAGCAGCGACAGGGCCGCTTTTTCGGGCCCGCCCCGGCCGGCGGCTTGAAGCTCCTGCGGAGAGATCAGAAATTCCCTGCGGGGCAGAACGGCGGCCTGGTCCTGTTTCTCGACCGATCGCTGGGAAAAGACATCGAATGTTCGCAGGGATACGATCCGGTCGCCTGACAATTCTACCCGGAAGGGATTCCGGCTGCCGTGGGGGAAGATATCCACGATGCCGCCGCGTACGCTGAACTGTCCCACCTCCTCCACCAGGGGAAGTCGCTCGAAGCCGAGGTCGATGAGGTTCTGGATCAGTTTTTTAAAAGAGACGGTCGAGCCGACCGACAGACGGATGGTCTGGTCCCGAAAGAGATCCGGGGGCATGGTGCGCTGCATCAGGGCCCGGATGGTGGTCACCACCGCCGGCGCGCTCTGGCGGCTGAGGGCATCGATCGTCTCCATGCGGCCGGCCATGACCTCCACCGAGGGCGGATTGGATTCATAGGGGACCGTGTCCCAGGACTGGAAATACTGAGCCTGGCCCAGCATCTCGGTCAGATCGTCGGTCAGCTCCTCAGCGGCGTTGGGCTCGGCCGTGACGGCCAGCACCGGCACGCCCAGCTTTTGGCACAGAAAGGACAGCAGCACGGCCGGGGATGAACCGGCCAGACCGGTCACATCAAGATGCCGGTCTCGCTGGAGTCGGGCCAGAACCTCGCCGAAAAGGTCGGATCGGCCGGCGATCTGTTGGATCTTTTGGAGAGACATCACAGTTTTCTTTTTTGAGGTCTTGGTGCCTGTTCCAGCTGTTCATGCAGCCTGGCGTACTCCTCGGTGAGCGGATGCGGAAACCGCTGGCGCAAAATGGCCAGCACTCCGCGGCCGAATTCCAGGATCTTTTCCGGAGAACTGTTGAATCGGTCCCACACTCCGGGGCCGTGCCGGGTGATGTCGTCCAGGATGTTGGCGGTGTTGTGCACCCGGTCGGCGGCGACGATAGCCAGGGTGCCCGCCGAGGCATCCCGGAGCATCTTCAGCTTGGCCTCCTTGCGCAGGGACCAGGTCTCCTTTCGGGGACGGTCGGGGAACTGCGGCTCGGACAGTTCCTGGACCATGACGACCACCTCCTCGCCGAACTCCCGGCGGAGTTCCTCGGCGGTGGTCGCGGTGTCCTCCAGAGTGTCGTGCAGGATGGCGGCGGCCAGGACTCGTTCGTCGAATCCTAGCCGGGACAGGATGATGGCCACATGGGCGGGGTGCGTGATGTAGGGGATGTCGGTCCCCTTGCGCGGCTCCAGGTGCCGTTTCGAGGCCCATACCAGGGCTCGCTGGATCACCGCAGAGTAGGCCGGCGGCGGTGTTGTCATGGGTTCCTCCTGGACCCGGGCTCATCAGAGAACGTGAAGGACCAGGCCTTTGAGATAGTGTCCCTGGGGGTGAAAGATGCTCACCGGATGATCGGGCGGCATATCCGGCCGTCCGACGATCCGGACCTCCCGGCCGGCATCCCATGCGGCGGCGAAGATGATCTGGCCGAAGAGCTTCTCATCAACGGCCCGGGAGCAGGAGAAGGTCAGCAGGTGCCCTCCGGGGCTGAGGTTCTTCAGCGCCCACAGGTTGACGTCCTTGTATCCCCGGGATGCGCCCGGCAGGTCCGATTTTTTTCTGGCGAAGGGCGGCGGATCGACGACCATCAGGTCGAACGGACCGGGCGATCCCCTGAGGAAGTCAAAGACGTCCTGGCAGACCAGTTCTATGGCGGCGTGGCCCGGGGCGTTCATCGACAGGTGTGCGCCGGCCGCATCCACCGCGGCTCGGGAGCTGTCCACGGCCGTGATGGCGGCCGCCCCGGCCGTGGCGGCATAGACCGAAAACCCGCCGGTATAGCAGAAACAGTCGCAGACCGTCTTCCCGGCGGCCAGGGAAGCGAACCGGTGGCGGTTCTCCCGCTGGTCGAGATAAAATCCCGTCTTCTGGCCGGAGGATACGTTCACCCGGAATCGCCGGCCGTGCTCCTGAATTTCCACCGGACCGTCCAGGCGTCCAGACAGCAGGCCGCTGAAGGGCTTGAGCCCTTCCTCCTGCCGGGCGGCCAGATCGGAGCGCTCGAAGATGAAGTCCGGGCGCAGCAGGTCGGTGAGCAGGGACACGATCTGTTCCTTCCAGCGCTCCATTCCGGCCGTGTGGAATTGACACACCAGGCCCTGGCCGTACACGTCCACCGTCAGGCCGGGCAGCAGGTCCCCCTCGGCGTTGATCAGGCGATAGGCGTCGGTCTCCGGCGGCAGGCGGTCGCGGCGGTAGGCCAGGGCCCGTTCGAACCGCTCCCCGAACAGCGCGCTGTCGATCGGCACGTCCCCCCGGGCCAGGATCCGGCAGGTGATCTGGGAATGGCGGTTGACATAGCCCCGGGCCAGAAAGGCGCCGTCGTGGGCACAGATGTCGCAGAGATCCCCGGGGGCCGTGTACCCCTCCAGGGAGGCGATGGCTCCGGAAAAGATCCACGGGTGTCCCTGAATAACGGGCCGCTCCCGGCCCTTTTTGAGAAGAATCCTAACCGTCATCGTCTTCCTCGGTCAAGGTGTCATACTCCCCGGGGCTGATAACAGAAGGAGTGGGCAAGCGGTCGCAGGAACGAACGCTCACCCACCCTCTGTGATATCTCGGCTGAGGCGGCGGGATCTTACCGCATCAGCACCATCTTGATTGTCTCGCTGAAACTTCCGGCCTGCAGGCGGCAGAAGTACAGCCCGCTGGCCGCGTCCCCGCCAGCCTCATTCCGGCCGTCCCAGTGGACGGCGTGCTCGCCGGCGCCGAGGACTCCGGCCTCCAGGACCCGGACCTCCTGCCCGATGGTGTTGTAGATTCTCAGGCTGACCTGCTCCTCACGGGGAAGGCGGTAGCGGATCTCGGTGCCGGCGTTAAAAGGATTGGGAATGTTCTGGTGCAGGGCGTAGCCGCGGGGCAGATCGGCCGGCGCATCGTCCAAAACCCCGGTGCCCTCCGATACGGTCAGGGCCTTGATGCAGAAGTTGGCCGTGCTGTCCTGGTCGTGCAGGTCCAGCCACTGGCCGCCGCTGCGGTAATAGCTCTGGCCCGGCTCCGCGGAGGATTCCACGATCGTCTTGTACGAGGCTCCCAGCAGGACCGGCACGTCCGAGGTGCGGTCGTAAGGCTGGCCGCCTTCGGAAAGCTGCAGATAGATGCAAACGTCATCATCCTCGGTCAGCGGCACGGGCGCGTCCAGGTCGATGGTATGAAAGCCGGAGTGCTCGATCCATCCCGACCGGGTGGAGCGTTCGTCGACCAGCTGGCCCCCGGAAAATCCGTCGTACACGATGACGGTGACATCGACGCTGTCGGCGGCGGTGAAGAAGCTGACCGCAGCGAGCTGCTCGTCCTCACGGGCCGTGAACCGGTTGAAGGCCTCGGAGACATCATCCATGGTGTCCCGCCAGCCGTGATAATCGTGGTAGTAGATGTTCTGGTAGGACATCGGCTCGACGCCCTGAAAGGAGACCGCCCCCATCTCCGGCTGGTGGGTGCAGTGCTTGTCGTAATAGGAGATCCAGAAGT
>CAZOYL010000026.1:0-1228 GCA_964584035.1 uncultured Gemmatimonadota bacterium
AAAACCAGGGGTATCGACATTCCCGCCCTGCTGCTGGGGCGGATCGATGAGGCCAGGGCGCGGTTAATGCTGGGTGCTACCGTCATCGGTATCTTCCCGGACAGGACGGTGGCTCTGGTTCGCGATCAGGAATTTCTCCATCTCAAGGCCGGCAAGATCATCGTGGCCACCGGCGCCTCGGAAAACATGCTGGCCTTCGAGAACTGCGATCTGCCCGGCGTCTACGGCGCCGGAGCCGTCCAGACGCTGATGAATGTCCATGGGATCATCCCGGGCCGCCGTGTGCTCATGGTGGGGGCCGGCAACATCGGCCTGATCGTCAGCTATCAGCTGCTGCAGGCCGGCGTCGAGGTGGCCGGCATCATCGAGGCGGCGCCCGAGATCGGGGGATACCATGTCCATGCCGCCAAGGTCCTGCGATCCGGAGTGCCGATCCATACCTCTCATACCATTCTCAGAGCCGCCGGCCGGGACAAGGTGGCCGGTGCGGTCATAGCCCGGGTGGACGGGAACTGGCGGCCGGTTCCGGGTACCGAGCAAGCCATTGAAGTGGAGTCCATCTGCCTGGCGGTGGGTTTGTCTCCCACCTCCGAGCTCCTCTTTCAGGCGGGCTGTCAATCGTGGTATGTTCCCGAGCTGGGCGGTCATGTCGCCGCTCACGATGAGAACCTGGAGACCACCGTGCCGGGCGTATACCTGGCCGGCGATGTGTCCGGCATCGAGGAGGCCAGCGCGGCCATGCTGGAAGGGCGTCTGGCAGGTCTCAGCGCCGCCGAGAGCCTGGGAAAAAAGGCGCTGCCGCCCGGAAAAGACGAGGTCGTTCAACAACTGACGGCACTGCGGGCCGGACCATTTGGAGAAAAGGCTCGCCGGGGCAAGAAGAAGATGTATCAGGAGGCCTGGAGGTATGTCGTATAAGCAAGGCCAAGCGCTGACCGATGAAGAACTCGGCGCGCAGATGCCGACCCCGGAACGTCTGCAGCAGGGCCCGGTGGCCGTCATCGAGTGTGTCGAGCAGATACCCTGCAATCCCTGCGTGGACAGCTGCCCGCAGGGAGCCATCACCATGCCGGGCGGCCTGAACCAGATTCCCCGGCTCGATGCGAACACCTGCACCGGCTGCGGGCTGTGCATCAGCTGCTGCCCGGGCCTGGCCATCTTTGTGGTCGATCTTTCCGCCGGGGGCGAGAAGGCCGCCGTGTCGCTGCCCTATGAATTTCTTCCCCTG
>CAZOYL010000026.1:1238-24748 GCA_964584035.1 uncultured Gemmatimonadota bacterium
CCTGGCCCTGGACCGGACCGGCCGGGAGCTGGGCACCGTCATGGTGACCCGCGTTCAAGCGGGCAAGCGGGTGGACCGGACCCCGGTGGTGACCATCGCCGTACCCCGGGAATGGGCCCTGAGCGCCCGCCAGATCAAGCCGATCGAGCCGTCATCCTGAAGCCGCGGAATCGGAGTCGTCATGACTTCCGCCCAGAATGAAAAACAGGACAAGCAACGGGCGGTCGCCCTGATGGCCGAGTTGCGCCGGACGATTCAGCACCATAATTACCGTTACTACGTGCTGGATGATCCGGAGGTCTCGGACGCCGAGTACGATCGCCTGTTCGATCAACTTCTCAAGTTGGAGATCCAATATCCGGATCTGATCAGCCAGGATTCTCCCACTCGCAGAGTCGGTGCTCCGCCCCTGGACCGGTTCCCGGCGGCACGCCACCGCGTGCCCATGCTGAGCCTGGGAAAGACGAACGACGAGGACGGCTTTCGGGACTTCCACCGCCGCGTCCGGCAGCTCGGAGAGGCGGGCGATGAGGACGTTGAATATGTCGTCGAGCCCAAATATGACGGTCTGGCCGTGGAGCTGGTCTATGAGAACGGCATCCTGACCAGCGGCTCCACCCGGGGGGACGGATACACCGGCGAGCAGGTGACCGAGAACCTCCGTACCATCCGGTCGATTCCCCTCAGGCTCCAGGGGGCGGATAGCAGTATTCCGCCGCTGCTGGAGGTCAGGGGAGAGGTGGTCATGTACCGGTCTGATTTCAAGGAACTCAACCGGCGTCGCTCCGGAGAGGGAGAGTCGCTGTTCGCCAATCCGCGAAATGCCGCCGCCGGCTCCGTCCGGCAATTGGATTCCAGGGTCACCGCTTCCCGGCCGTTGAGCATGTTTGCTTACTCCATCGGCACCGTCCAGGGCCGTCAGTATGCCGCTCACTGGCAGGTCCTGGACGATCTCAAAAGGTTGGGTTTTCGAATCAACGAACACACCAGACGATGCCGCCGGATCGAGGAGGTCATTGCCTACTATTATGATATGCTGCAGCGGCGCGATGAACTGGATTACGAGATGGACGGCATCGTCGTCAAGGTCAACGACCTCGAGCTGCAATCCAGGCTGGGCGAGCTGCAGCGGAGTCCGCGGTGGGCCATCGCCTGGAAATTTCCAGCCCAGGAGGAGACCACCGAGGTGCTGGACATCGAGGTGAATGTGGGGCGGACCGGAGCCCTGACACCGGTGGCTATTCTGGAACCGGTCCAGGTCGGGGGAGTCACCGTCAGCCGGGCGACCCTGCATAACGAGGATGAGGTGCACCGCAAGGACGTGCGAGTCGGCGATACCGTGGTGATCCGCCGGGCCGGCGAGGTGATCCCCGAGGTGGTCTCGGTGGTGACCTCCAAACGCACCGGCCGGCCACGCCGGTTCCGTATGCCGATCCACTGTCCGGTGTGCGGAGCCCCCGCCGTCCGGATCGCGGGAGAGGCGGTTACCCGCTGTACGGGCCTATCCTGTCCGGCCCAGCTGAAGGAGAATATCTTTCATTTCGCCGGCAAATGGGCCATGAACATCGAGGGGTTGGGATACAAGCTCATCGATCAGCTGGTCGAACGGGAGCTGATACGAGACCCCGCCGATCTCTACTATCTGAACAAAGAAAAACTTTTCAAGCTGGACAGAATGGGCGACAAGCTGGCCGATAATGTGTTGGCGTCCATCGAACACAGCAAGGAGCCCGATCTGCACAGACTCATTTTAGCCCTGGGGATTCGCAACGTGGGCGAGCATCTGGCCGCCGTTCTGGCCCGTGAATTCGGGAGCCTGGATGGGCTGCAGGCGGCGGAGGAAGAACGGCTGGAGAACATCCGGGAGGTGGGGCCGGCGGTGGCAGAGAGCATCCGGGCCTTCTTCGGGAACGAAAAGAATCTCCAGGTATTGAAGAAACTGCGCCGCGGAGGTGTCAAGTTTCCCGTGCTGCGGGCATCATCCGGACCGCAGCCGCTGGCCGGCCGGACCTTTGTCCTCACAGGGGCTTTGAGCAGCATGACCCGGGAGGAGGCCACAGCACACATAGAGCAATTGGGGGGTCGGGTGACCTCCAGCGTCAGCAGGAAGACCGAAGCGGTTATTGTCGGTCAGGACCCGGGATCGAAGCTGGACAGAGCCAGGGAGCTGGGGATCAGAACGCTCGATGAGGATGGATTGAAACGAATGCTGACGGAGGTAGCGGATTGACCGAAGAAACCATCATCTGCCGTTGTGAGGATGTCACCTACGGGCAGATCGTCAAGGCCATCGACTCCGGATGCACCACGGTGGAAGAGATCAAGCGGATGCTGCGCTGCGGTATGGGAGCCTGTCAGGGCAGAACCTGCGTGCGGCTCATCTCTCAGATCATCGCCGAGCGAACCGGTCGATCCATGCATGAGATCACGCCTCCGACCTCTCGTCCGCCCTCCATGCCGATCGAATTGGCCATTCTGGCGGGAGAGGCCGATGAGAAAACAAACGAATCCGGTCCAGGCGGGGGAACCACATGAAAAAGCAGGCCAGCGCAGTCATCATCGGGGGCGGGGTCAGCGGATGCGGACTGGCCTATTGTCTGGCCAAACGCGGATTTCGCGATGTGGTTGTGCTGGAACGGGATTACCTGGCCAGTGGAGCGACCGGGCGCTGCGGGGGCGGCATACGGCAGCAGTGGAGCACCGAGGATAATACCCGGCTGGCCATGGAGAGCGTTCGGCTCTTCGGGCAGTTGGATGAAGAGCTGGGATACGAGACGGAATTCGCCCAGGGCGGTTATTTGATATTGGCCTACACCGAGGAAGAGGTCGAGCAGTATCGAAAAAACGTTGCCATGCAGCAGGGGCTGGGCCTGAACGTCCGCTTTGTGGATCCCATGGAGGCCCGGGAGATCGCGCCCCATCTGAACACCGATGGCGTCCTATGCGCCACCTATTGTCCGGACGACGGCTCGGCCAATCCGTTCTTCGTAACGCAGGCATACGCTGAGGCGGCCAAGCGGCTGGGCGTGGAGATCGAGCTCTATACGCCGGTGACCGAGATCCTGACCAGGGCAGATCGCATTGCCGGCGTGGTCACGCCCCGCGGCCGGATCGAGACGCCCCTGGTGGTGAATGCCGCCGGCGGTGACTCCGTCCCCCTGGCGAAAATGGCCGGTCTGGATTTGCCCATCGTCCCGACCAGGCATGAGATCATGGTCACCGAGCCGATCGATCCTTTTTTCACCACCATGGTCATCTCCTTTCAACACGGTGTTTATTTCCGCCAGGAGAGGCGCGGCGGCATCATCATGGGCTACGGCGATCCCGACGAAAAACCCGGATATGACATCGAATCCAGCCTGATATTTCTGCGCACCATGAGCCGCAAGATTCTCAACCTGATGCCGGCCCTGCATCAGGTGAAGGTGGTCCGTCAGTGGGCCGGTCTCTATGACAGCACTCCCGATGCGCTGCCGATTCTCGGCCGGGTGGATCAGGTGGAGGGTTTCATCCAGGTCAACGGATTCAGCGGGCATGGTTTCATGCTGGCGCCCAAGGTGGTCGATCTGCTGGCCCGGTTGATCACCGGGCAGGATCTGGACCTGCCCATCGAGCGGCTGCATCTGAACCGCTTTCAGCAAGGCGAGATCGACCGGGATCTCTCGGTGGTCTGACCGGCGGGGGAGAAACACCGATGAGGGAAAACAACCGCAGCCGGCTGGTGCTCTTCGATATCGATGGCACCATTCTCTATAGCGGCGGAGCAGGCCGCCGGGCCATGCATAGAGCCCTGCTGAAGGTGTTTGGAGCGGCCGGTCCGATCAAGGGATTTCCCTTTGCCGGAAAGACGGATCCGCAGATCATCGTCGAGCTGATGACATCGGCCGGATACGCCCCGGGTCTGATCCGCCAGCGGATGCCTGAATTCTGGGAGCATTACGTGGAATGTCTTGAGGGTGAGCTGACCCGGACCGACGGTCTGGTCGTCTATCCCGGAGTGGTGGAACTCATCGGGGCTCTTCGGGAGAGCGATGGGACCCTTTTGGGCTTGCAGACCGGCAACATACAGCGAGGAGCGCGGCTCAAGCTGGAGCCCACCGGACTGAACGGCTCTTTTCCGGTGGGTGCCTTCGGCGATGATTCCCACGATCGCAACGAATTGCCGCGCATCGCCGTACAGAGGGTCCGCCAACAGTTCGGCAGGGTCTTCCGCGGCCCGGAAGTGATCGTCGTGGGCGATACGCCGGCCGACATCTCCTGTGCCCGGCACTTCGGGGCCAGAGCCGTGGCGGTTGCCACCGGCTTTCAGGACCGCCAGGATCTGGTCGAGGCCCAGCCGGACGCGCTGTTCGATGATTTCCAGGATACGCAGAAAGTGCTGGAGGTTATTCTCGCATAGAAACCATATTCAGGGGGAATGACAGCAGGGCGGACCGGATGATCAAGGTCTGCTCACGTATATCATAAGAATGGCTCAGCCAACCAGCTGAGCCATTCTTCATTATGGGTTATTTCTGAGAACACGAAATCAGTTCTTTATCTCCACGCTTCCGAACATGGCGAAGGCGTTGATATGCAGGGAAGCGCCGGAGGTCTTTCCCTCAGCGGGCCTGGAAATGCGTTTATCATCGATGCCTCCGAAGATGGGACTTCCGGTCACCCACACATCCCAGGTTTCCGGAACCCAGATCTCGATGCCTCCGAACAGGGCCGTGATATCCAGGGCCTGCTCTCCTTCGGCCAACCGTGCCCGCCGAAGATCGATCTCGATGCCTCCGAACAGGGCCGTTGCCTTGCCCCCCTTAAACTGTGAAGAGCTGACCTGGCGTTCGGCGCCTCCGAAGAGAGCCCACGCATCCAGAACGTCGACATCCTCGCCCTCGGTGGCACGCAGGGTTTCGCTGAGATGCCGGGTGGGCCGCAGCAGGACCCAGGCACCGATAAGGATCAGGAGAACGGGCCAGAGGCGGAACAGATGGCTCCAGGTGATGGCGTTCAGGGTGGCCAGCAGGCATACGGCACCGATGGCTATAAGAAGAAAGCCCGAGCTCAGGCTCTGAGCTCCCCAGATAAGCAGTTTCCAAAATCCCAGAAGAATGATCAGCAGCGGCCACCAGCGGCTCAGGAAAGGGCCAAGTTCCAGCACCTGCAGGTTATCCAGCAGAATGAACAGTCCGATGGCGACCAGGAGTGCCCCGATGACCAGACGGTGACGGCTCTGTCCCCGCGTCTGCGCCATAATCGCTCCTTACCGGGTTGGAGAGAGACATCTCACAGCAGATGATAAAATATAATCGGGGAGCTCCGGAATGTCAAAACAAATCTTGGCGTCGATGGCGGAATTTGCCTGGCATCGTGGGGATTTCGGAGAGACAGGGGATGTTACGCCCGGGCAGGTATGGTGTTCCTGGGAGCGGCAGCTTGCTGCTGTGCCATACGCTCAACCAGAAGCAGGGCGTTGATGCATTGGATCGTGGCCGAACTGAGGGTTTGATACCGGCCGAAATCGCCGTCGCAGGGGAAACAACCCTTGATGCCGCCGCGGAGGCCGGGATCGGTCGAGATTCTGTTCTGGCCTCTTTTCAACGAGGCGATCGTGCGGTGCGCCGCTGTGAGGTAAGCATTCGTATCGGTGATCTGATAGAGACGGATCCAGATGGAGGCCATTTTACCGTTACCGAACTGGCCGCTCCAGGAGACGCCGTCAGACCAATCGGGAAAAAACCGGCCGCAGAGAACCTTGCCAGCCTGTAATCTCTCCAGGAGGACATCGGCCGTCAGCCGGGCCGAATGAACGTACTTGGGATTGTCCAGAATGATCCCGCACATCAGAATATTTTCAACGGTCGAGGCCAGGTTCTGCAGCAGGGTCTGATGCGTCGGATCGTGGCCGTTGTTACGGAACCATCCATTGGTCTCCTGTAAACTGATGGCCTGATTCAAACAGCGCTCTCCGACGGCGCAACAGTTATACTCCTCCAGGAAAATCCCGGTTTGAATGAGCGCCAGACCCACCGAGGATACGCCCAGGGCATCGCCGTAGCCGGCGGCATCGGGCACGTGTCGTCCCGGTTTGGCGGCCTCCTGCTGCAGGCCAATCAGAAAATCGGCAGCCTTCCGGATGGCGAGAACAGAGCGCTCCGCGCCCGTTTCTCTGGCCATGCGAATCCACCCTAAAATGGCCAAAGCGGTATTGAGCACCTCCGATGAGCGCACTTCGTTCAGCGCCCCGCCGCGGATGGCTCCACTGTACATCTGGATCTTGACCAGCCAATCGGCCAGATCGATGGCTCTCTGACGAAGGTCGATGCGGGACATAGCCTCGGCGCAGTCGAACAGCGTGATGATGGCCTCGGCCGTGGGCTTCGGATGAGCGGGCTGCCATCCTTTTTTCGGACAGAAGGGATTCCATCCGAAACTGTACCCCCGGGACAGACCTCCATGCGGGAGGATGTCCTGGGCGCGCATCAGCCAATCAAGAGCCTCCAGCAGATGGACCTGCTCCATGTCCGCTTCGGGATGCCCACCCGCTTTCTCGCATTTTGCTTCTTGCACCGCACTGTGGTTGAATATCTCGGCGGTTCGAAAGCGGCGATAGAGCTGTTGTGTCATTCTGGCCAACCGTTGTTCTCCTACAAGTTATTAGCCGGTAAATTCTTGGATTTTCCATCGAGATCCCCGGATGGGAATCGGATTGGATTCGTCTCGAACGCCGGCCTGCCGGTATGTTTTCATCTTTTCCAGCATTGCAAGTATCGTGCCATAAATATGAAGAAGTCGTGTTCGTCTCTCGTCCGTTCGTCGACAGATCGATCGTCAGGAGATGAGTAGCAACAGCCGTGGTGGAAAAAAGGGGGGCGAGGATATCCTCGCCCCCGGGACGATTCACCGTTCGCACCGGCGATTGACGGCCTTTTCTTGCAGACTTCTATTCACTGCTGATTGCTCACTGCTGGCTGCTGACTGTCCTGGCTATGAGTCTTTCAATATCTGGTCCAGTTCTGCCGGGTCGAATCGCTCAATGCCCTGGTCACCGATCTGGATCGCTCCGCCGGCCAGGCTGACCAGCACCAGGTCGCCCAGCGACAGATAGCGCCCCATGCGATCGTGGCTCCGGATGAGCTGAAAGTAGGCCTCGCTGAACCGTTTTACCTCGATGACCGGCTGATCCGGCCGGTAGTCGTTATCGGTCCAGATCCCCTGTTTCAGATAGAAGGTCTTATCGACCACCCGCTCGACTCCGGTAATCCGGCGCTCCTCTCCGTGCTCGTTGCGGTAGACAACGCCGGGGGCGGCTGCCTGGGTCTTCAACGCCCCCAGGTCTATGGCCCGGTGAACGGCCGAGGCTCCGGATTTTTTCTCGAAGGCGTCGGCCATCAGCCGTCCGGCTTCCTCGGTCATCTCCCGCTCGCTGACCCTGATGTCCAGGTCCACTAAGAAAGAGGTGTATTCGGTCATGATGCCGTATTCCTTGCTCAGGGCGACGATCTCATCCACCAGCTCCTGGTTTTGTCCATGAAGACGGATCTGATCGAGCAGGTAACCGATCTTGCGGGAGGCCCACAGCCTGGGGATGAAGGCATAGGCCTGCCGGGGCCGGACAGCGGTCTCGTAGCTATAATTTCTTTCCTCCCTCCCGGCCTGACCTCTCAGGGTCAGCACGGCCGGGCCGTCGTCCCGGTAACGTCCCAGGATGACGATCTGAGAGCCCTTGAACAGGTCGGGAAGATCCCCGGGATAGATCTGGCTGACCCCCATCCGTCCGAAATCCAGCCGCAGGTCGGTGAGCACCGGAGTGGATATCTTGCCGTAAAAACGGGACACTTTTACTTCGATGCTCTCATCCGGACGGACATACTCCGAGACGGCGCCGTTCTCCGAAGCCAGCCGGTCCAGGAAGTGGGTGTTGACGTCGTAGCCCACGCCGAACGCGAAGATGCGGCTCCGGGCATAGTTGCCGGCGATCGCCTTCATCTCTCTTTTGTTTTGGGCCGAATTCTGGTCGAACGTCATCGACAGGATACGGTCGGGATCGGTCTCGCCCACCGTGGGCAGTCCGTCGGTGAGCAGAACGATCATTCCGGGCTGCGGGCCGGAGCCCATCTGTCCCAGGGCCTCTCGGAGGGCATCGTGAATATTGGTACCCCCATCGGCCTTTAAATTCTCGAGGAACCGGACGGCCCGCTCGATCTCGTCGGCTGTGGCCTCCATGGGCCGGGGAGCATATGTTTTCAGGTCGCTGCTGAAGGTCACCAGATTGAAGCGATCGCCGGGATTGAGGCTGTGCAGGCAGAATTTCAGAGCGTCGGTGGCCTGCCGGATCTTCTCGCCTTTCATGCTTCCGGATGTATCCAGCAGAAACAGGATATCCTTGGCCAGATCCATATCCTCCAGCTCCACCCGGGGCGAGATCATAGCCAGGAAGAAGCCCGGTTCATTTCCCTGCCGGTAGGTCATCAAATTCAATCCCAGGTCTTTTTTGGAGACGGTATAGTACAGGACCAGGTCCCGGTCGGGGCGGGTACCCTCTTCCGTGTAGGTGATGCGGGCATGGTGGTCGTCCAGCCGGTTCACGGAGATATCGTGAGTGGGGGAGTAGATCGACTTGAGGGCTGCCTCCGACCGCAGCTCGATGGTGATGGAGACGTCTCTGATGGGATCTCTGGAAAATTGCTCGGTGTCGAGAGAATAGGTATAGGAGCACAGGCCGTTATCCATCTCGAGGACCTCGGAGTAGTCCAGCTCGATGCGTTTTTCTCCATTGGCCGGAATGGGATAGACCCGGGCCTGGAAGAGATCGCGCCCGATGTATTCCAGGATGGCCGGATCCTGCTGGCGGCGGACGATCTCCTCATAGATGCGGCGAGCCTCATCCTTGTCCAGAATGCGGCCGTCCAGTTTTTCCCGGCCTGCGTACATGGAAAACTTGGAGATGCTGGCCCCCTCGGGGATGGGGAAGATGTAGGTGCCCTCCAGGTCTCTGTGATAGTGATTGATAAACACCTGATCCACCTTGGTGACGGCCACCTGATTCTCGATGGATACGTTAACGCGATGATAACCGATTGACAGTGGAGGGACTTTGGGTACACCGGGTGGGGGAATGGGGATGATGAAACCGTCGGCCCGGGCCGCCTCGGTCAGGGTCAGAAGAACGGTGAGGAGAACGAGGGGAAGAATGAAGAAGAGCTTGCGGAACATGCTGCCCACCTCCTTTCAGGTTTTGGGGTGCGAAAGGCTCCGGATCTTCTTTGTGGAGTCTTTTCGCCTGCCCCGTTTCCAATGGTGTTAACAAATAAGGCGGGCAAATATTCCCTATTTTTTTTGCTGCCGGTCTTCCAGCGCGGAAATTCTGTCCTGAAGGCGTTGCCGGGTGGAATCCTCGGTGGCGAATTCCAGGGCGGCTCTCTGCACCCGGAGGGCGGCAGAGACGTCATCCGGGTCCGTGCTCGACACGGCCACCTGATACCAGCTTTCGGCCAGCGAGAGATGGGCCGTCGCCAGGGTGCTCTCGTCCGGTAGAGACGCGATGATCGCCTGCCAATACTGAATCTGGTCTCTCCAATCACGGTCGGCCGCGGAACGGGCCATGACTGCTGTCTTCAGCTTGTTTTCCCGTTCCTCAGATGCTTCGGTGTCTGCGAGATTTGAATGAACCTCCTCGATCTTTTCTTCGACCGGGAGCCGGTCGGTATCCGGCGCTGTCCCCGGCGGCGTTTCACCGTGGACGGCCGGCGTCTCGATAGCTTGAGACTTTTCAGCGCTGGTCTCGGAGACCCCCCCGGCCGGGGCGGTCCGGATTTCTTTTGCTCTGGCCGTCTCCTCCCCGGGAGTGGTCTTCGCTTCCTTTTCTGCGAGAGTCTCCTCATCCGGAGGAATGCCCATTCCTTTTTTACCGGAAGCCTCCTCTACCGGAGCGGTCCGGATCCGTTTTTCCCGATCGGCGGTGATGCTGTCCACCGCAAACGACGACCCTTCGGTATCCCTGCCGGCTGGCCGAACCTGATCGGTCGGCGGCCTGTCGGCCGGAGATCGTACCGGAACAAGATCATCCTTCTGACCGATGAAAGCCCGCCCGATGACCACCACCAGCACGGCGGTCGCCACCGCACCGGCCAGACGGAACCAGGGGGCCGGGGGGGCGAACAGACGCTTGATGCGCTTGACAAACCCCACGGGCATCTGCTGGGGCCGATCCCGGTCGATCCGTTGGCGCACCTTTGGTAAAAACGAGGTCCAGTAATCCTCTCCGGGATCCGGCTGGATCAGCCGGCGGCTGCCGGCCTCGATACGGCCAAGCAGCTCCAGCTCGGATCGGCAGGCCGAGCATTGCCGGAGGTGTTTATCCACCTTGCGGCGCTCTTCCGGGGTGCATTCACCATCCAGGTAGGGACCCAGCAGGGTGATGATCTTTCGACAGTTCATCGGGATTCACCTCTGTTTCGCTATCGAAACGTCCTTCAATTCTTTCCGTAGACGTGCCCGGGCTCGAGAGAGACGGGACATCACCGTGCCCGGGGATATCTTCAAAGTGGAGGCGATCTCACGGTAGCTCATCTCCTCATAGACCTTGAGCACCAGGACGGCCTTCTGTTCGGGCGGCAGGGCTGCGATAGCGTTCTGCAGCCGGCCCATCATCTCGTCACTTTCCAGTGGTGAAGCCGCATCGCAGCGCGTGTCGCCGGTCACCGCCCGGGCGGCCTCATCGCTCTGCCGGGTTTGAATCTTCAGCCAGCGCTTGCGGCGGCGCAGATGGTTGATGCTCATGTTGATGGCGATGCGGGACAGGAAAGCGATAAAACTCCGCTGCTCGTCGAAGCGTTCCATGGCCCGATAGGCGGCCAGGAAGGTTTCCTGGGCCAGATCGTCGGCATCATCATGGCTGCCCGTCATCCGTCTGGCGATGCCATAGATCCGGCGTTGATGACGGATCACCAGCTGGTCGAACGCCGCCTGCCGGCCTTCCTTGAACTGCCGGATCAGTTGAGCGTCGGAAATGCCGCCGGATACGGCGGTCTGTTGTTCGGCTGCGGATTTGCCGTCCATAAGAAATACGCCTGAAGAACGGGAATATTCCCCAAAAAAGAGATCAGCGGGTGAAAGAGATTGCCAGCTTCAATCGATCGGGGCGAAGATGTCCAGGGGATCGAAACGGTTCTTCAAAGATCGCCACAGTCGTCTCTGGCCCGAATCGTGCCTGGCGGTGAGGTTTTCCTGGGGGATCCATCCTAGGGGAACAGGAGAGAGATAGAGACCGCCGCAAGCGGCGGCCGTCTCCTGGAGGGTCCGGGATATTCCCGGAATGATTTTGTCCGGCGATCCATTCCCCTCCGGTCCCCGGACCAGCAGATGCCAGCGGCCCTCTCCCAGGTGCCCATAGAACAGTCCGTGGCAGGAGCCCTCGTTCAGGATCCTGGCTGCTTCCTCCCGAAAGGTCAGCAACCGGGAGGCCGGAATTCGCGCAGTCGCCAGCAGAGATGGCCGGTTCTCATCCGACAGCCGTTGGAGGAGTTCTTCCCGGCTTCGCCACCAGGGCTCGGCCCAATCGCTTTGGTGGACCTGCCCGGCCAGGGGGATGGCCTGTGCCTGAAGGCGGGATCCGGTGCGGTCGATCTGCTCGTCCAGGTTCTGCTGATCGTCAGCCTCCAGTTCCATCATCAGCAGAAAGCGGTCGTGGTGCTGTGAGGGGATGAGTTTTTCGAAGCCCAGCCGGGCGGCGCCTGGATCGATCAGCTCCAGACGGGAAGGCTGCAGGCCGCCGGTCTCCAATTCCTTGGTGATCTGAACCGCTGCCTCGAGATTCTCGAGAACGGCCAACAGCGTCTGCCGTGCCGGCGGCCGGGGCAGAAGTTTCAAGATGAGCTCGGTAATGATGCCCAGCTGGCCGTGCGATCCGGCGAACAGATCGGCCAGATGGTATCCGGTGGCGCACTTGAGGGTCTTCGCCCCGCTGCGGATAATCTCGCCGGGGGAGATGACCGCCTCGAGGCCCAGGAGATGGCTGCCGATGGGGCCATGCCGGCTTCCCCGAAGGCCGTGAGCCCGGGTGGCCACATCGCCGCCGATGGTGCCCCGGCGCCAGCTGGCCGGATCGACCGGATAGGACAGGGCCAGAGTCTTGAGGTGTTGCTCCAGCCGGTGGGCGCTCACGCCGGGCTGCACCACGGCCATCATGTTCTCCGGAGAGACCTCCAGGATGCGGTTCATGTCCGCCAGGGACAGCAGGATGCCGCCCTCTCTTGGCACGGCGCCGGACCGCAGCCCGGTGCCGCCGCCGCGGACGGCCAGGGGCAGGCGTTCCTCATGGGCCAGTTGAACGATCTTCTGGATCTGAGAGGTCGTTTGCGGGAGCAAAACCACCGAGGGGAGAGAGCTCTGCCGGGAAGCATCACGGCGGTAGCGATCGAGCTTCTCAGGGTCGGTCAGCAGCCCGGCAGCCGGGAGGATGTCCCGCAGCCGGCTATGAGTCGAGGGATCCATCACGAGAGTCTTTAGGCTCGATTCTTTTCCCGGGAAAGACGCCGGCGCGCCTCATCGAAAAACGGCTCGGCGAAGGAGCTCTCCCAGACCCGCTGGTCAAAGGTCCTTTCCCGGATGGTGCCCAGGAATTGCCCGAATTCCTCCTGGTAGGAGCCGTAGATGTGGAAGCTGTCGCTGATGTCGACATACCGGCCGACGCGGACGGTCCGTCCCGAGCGCTGGGAGATCTGCCGGGCGATCTGCCGCTGCATATCGGTGAAAGCGAACATATTCATATAGGCCGCTTTAAAGGCGTCGCGGGACCGCCAGTGGGCGTTAAGGTTCAATACCAGGTCTTGATTTCCCGGAATGAGCCGGCACCAGATGCGCTGCAGGCAGGGTGGATCGTCGGTAGGCGGGTCGATCAGGGGATTCCAGGTGATCGCCTGCGCCCGGCGCGAATGGGGAACGGCGGCCAGTTTGTCCACCAGATAAGCGATCTGGTCGATACTTTTTCCTTCGGTCCGATAGGCGAACAGGCGCTGATGATAGGTATAGGTCCATTTACCATCCTGAGGGGCGATCCAGTGGTCGTGAACGCCATTGATTACCTCCTGCCGGTAGCTCTCAAGATCTTCCAGGCTTCCGGGGAAGGCCCGGTGAATCCTGGGCTCGGCCAGAGGCGCGGTGACGGTCATGATCATGGTACAGTCCCGGCTGGGCGGGTCGCCGGGGCGGTCGTACTCGGTGCGAACCGGGATGCCTTTCTCCCAGCATCGCACGACGGCCCGTTCCCAGGCTTGGGGCAGGGTCCGGGCTCGTATCGAGAGCACGGGAATATGGCCCTCAGGCATGATGGTCCTTCCGATCCTTGGGCATCCAGGGATTGCGGCCTTCGAGCTGCAGTTTCTCTCTTAGAGCCATCAGATCTCTGACGTGCTGACCGGTCAGGAGGTTGACGTGACCCAGGGATTTGGCGCCTCGGATGGCGGTTGCCATACTCTCGATCCGCTCCAACTTTTCGAGGGCCGCGGACAGATTCGCCGCCAGGACCAGCAAACCTCGGCCCTGCAGTAAGAGGGCATCGTGATCGTCCAGCAGCTGCCGGATGATGCCGGCGCATTCGGGGGTGTAGGGGGTGGTGTAGGGCGTCAGGGGGACGGAGCCGATGGTCAGGACGGTCTCGGGAATAACCGGCTGGACCAGGGGAATGGCGGCCACGGCGAAGGCCATGACGCCGGGAGGCTGCATCAGCAGAACGGCTGCGGCGTCGTTGCGCCGGCCGTAGACGGTGAGATGCAACGGCGCGGCCAGGGCGGGCTGGTGACCGGGCGGCTGCGGCTGACCGTTCTCATCCAGCACGACCAGCCGATCGGATGTGAGGTCGCTGAGACTCGTTCCCCGGGGCGTGATGACGATACGCCCCCCGGGGTCACGCCGGCTCACAGAGGCGTCGCCGCCGGCCGTATATCCTTGCCGGCACAGCCATCGGCCCGCAGCCGTTATCTGATCCCGGATGTCCGCCATCACGATCGCCGTTTCTTCTTTTTTCTGCTCCCGGCCCTGGGAATGCTCTCGGCGATGGCCGCGATGTGGCTGGGTGTGGTGCCCCAGCTGCCGCCGACGATATCAGCACCGGCCTGAAGGACCTCTTTGGCGCCCTGGGCCAGTTGCTTGGGGGTTCGGGAATAAAACATCAGGCCATTTCGCAGGCTCGGTTTTCCCGGATCGAGTTGGGCGATGATGGGCAGCTTGGTCAGCTCTTTCAGCTTGGCCACCAGCCGGGCCATCTGTTTGGCCGTGAGCTGGCCGCAGCTGCAGCCGATGGCGTCTGCTCCGGCCGCCTCCAGCTCCAAGACGGCCGACTGAGGATCCACATTCATGGTGGTTCGAAATCCCGTGGGATTGGTGGTGAAAACCATGGTGACCAGAACGGGGACCCCGGGGAACTGCTTGGCGGCCATCACGGCTGCCCGGGCCTCATGGAGCTGGCTCATGTTTTCCACGCAGATGAGATCGACACCGCCTTTCACCAGGCCGGCGATCTGTTCCCGGAAGATGGTCACCAACTGTTCGAAGGTTGTCCGGCCCGCCGGCGGAGCCATCTCTCCGGTGGGGCCCACAGACCCGGCCACGTGGATGTCGGCCGGACAGATCTCCCGGGCGATCTGAGCCGCAGAGAGATTGAGCTCGAAAACCTGGCCGGCCAGGCCGTATCGCTTCAGACCCATCCGGTTGGCTCCTAAACTGTTGGTTGTGACCACCTGGGCTCCGGCCTGTACGAAGGCGTGATGGATAGAGGCCACCGCCCGGGGGTGCGTCCGGTTCCATTCCTCGGGGCACTCGCCGGCTCGAAGACCTGATTGGGTCAGCTGTGAGGCGGCGGCGCCGTCCAGCAGCAGTGGATGGGTGCGCAGCTTGTTGAGAAAGGATTTCTTGACCATGGGAATCATCCCCCGTGTCTTTGCTTATGCTTGGGTCAGCTTGCCCTCGCGGGAGGCCCCGATGTAGGTCAGGCAGTTCTCGTCACTCCCCAGCAGGGCCTCGGCGGCCAGCAGACCGGCCATCAGTTTTCGGTCGGTGGGGTCCAGGATGGCGGCATCGAGGCCGGCGGCCCGCATGATGGAGAGGAATCCGCGATTCAGCAATTGCCGTTCGGGAAGGCCGAAGGAGATATTGCTCAGTCCGCAAATGGTCTTCGCCCGGGGAAGTCCCTCCTTGATCATGCAGAGTGTCTCCAGTGTTGTGCGTCCGGCCCGGCCATCGACGCTGATGGGGCAGACGATGGGGTCCAGAAAGATCCTCTCCGGTGCGATATTGCGGGCCGTCAGCGTTTCCACCAGAAGTTGAGCCATGTCATATCGACCCCGGGCATCGCCGGGAACGCCCTCATCGCCCATACACAGGGCGATGATCGAGCAGCCGTGATCTTCGATCAGGGGCAGCAGGGCTGTGAGGCGGTCTTCCTCGGCGGTGGTGGAATTGATCATCGCGGCCCTCCGGCCGGCCCGTTTCAGCCCGGCCTTCACGGCCTCGCGGTTGGGGCTGTCGATACACAGGGGAATGTTCACCTGTTCGGTGATGGCCTCGATCAACCAGAGCAGATCTTCGATCTCACGGTCCGGGCTCGTCCCGGCATTGACGTCCAGCAGGTCGGCGCCGGCCTCCGCCTGCCGGCGGGCGATCTCGGCGATGGCCCCGGCGTCCCGGCGGGCCAGGGCCTCGGCGACCGGTTTGCGGGAACCATTGATCAGTTCTCCGACGATGATCATCCGGTCAATCCTCCCAGATCGGTTTTCCTTTGGCCTCGATCAGCTCCCTGGCCCGGTCCACCGCCAGGCTGGCGTTCTGGGCGTAACCGTCGGCGCCGATCTCATCGGCGAAAGCCTGCGTGACCGGCGCTCCGCCCACCAGGGTGATGAGGTTCTCAGATATCTGATCATGGATCAACAGATCCAGTGTTTTCTTCATGTTCGGCAGCGAGGTGGTCAGCAGGGAGGAGAGGGCCAGAATATGGGCCCGGTGATCCCTGACCGCCTGGCCGAATTGCTCCGGCCGGATATCTATGCCCAGGTCGAAGACCTCGAACCCGGCCCCCTTGAGCATCATGGTGACCAGGTTTTTGCCGATGTCGTGAAGGTCGCCCTGCACCGTGCCGATGACCACCCGGGCGATCGGCCGGACCTGGCCGGCCTCCAGATGGGGCCGCAGCACGTCCATGCCGGCATGCATGGCCTTGGCCGCCAGGACCACCTCGGGAATGTAGATCTGGTTCTCCTTGAACCGCTGCCCGACCACGTCCATGCCGGGCAGCAATCCCCCGTTGAGGATCTCGCGGGCGGGCAGGTTCTCTTCCAGTGCTTTCCGGGTCAGCTCCCCGACGGCGGCGATGTCGCCGGCGATGAGTTTTTCGGTGATCTGTTTCAGGATGGCCATGAAGGTTCTTCCCACAGTGGAAGAAGGGGGACGGACGGGTTGATGCTTTGACCGCAGGATTTTCAATGTTACTCACTGCCCGCTGCGATGTCAAGGGAATATTTGTCTTTTTCCCCTTAACATCAGGCCCCGGCCGATTGACCGGGGCCCGGAGACATTCCTGAGAGAGCGCTGCTGAGAGGATGTTGCCAACAGAACGCTGCTGACAAAGAGTAAGGATATTAAGCGTTTTTTCCAAAAACAGATAGCACCTGGGAACGAAATGAGGCTGTTTGGTGAAAGATGTCGGTCAGCAGCTTCTCATCAACAGCGGTCAACTCGATCTTTCTTCGCCCCATAGCTCTCCGGGCCGTCTCCAGAGCCTCCTCCAGCCAATATTCTAGCAATCCCTCAGTGCCTCCCCAGGTGAAAGAGGGGATGAACTTGGGGATGAATCCGCCGCCATAGACGTTACAGCATACCCCGACGACCGTTCCGGTGTTGAACATGGTGTTGATGCCCGATTTGGAATGATCGCCCATGGTCAGGCCGACGAACATGGAACCGGAATCGACCAGATGACCGCCCACATAGACTTTGATATTGCTATAATTGTTTTTCAGGTCGCTGCTATTGGTGTCGGCCCCCAGGTTGACCCACATGCCCAGATAGGCGTGGCCGAGGAAGCCGCCGTGCTGCTTGTTGCTGTAGCTGTGAATGATGCTCTCCTCGACCTCGCCGCCCACCTTGCAGACCTCGCCGATGGTGGTCCCCTTATAGATCTTGGCCCCGATCTTGATCAGGCTCTTAGAACCGATGAAGGCCGGCCCCTCGATGGTGGCGTTGGGTAACACTTTGGCCCCGGCGGAGATGATGACAGGCCCTTCCTCGGCGTCCAAAACCGCCCCGGGCTTAATCCGGGCATCCTGATCGATGAATATATTCTCCCGGCCCAGCAGAGTGGTGCCCTCATCGACCCGGCCCAGGATTCCGGCCCGGCAGGAGAACAGATCCCAGTCCCTGGCGATCTGATCGCCGTTATGATGCACCAGGTCCCAGGAATAGTTTATTAGCGTCAGGTCCACTTCCTCGGTCCGGTCGATGGCGAAAAGGTCCCCATGGAGGGGACCCTCGGTGATCTTTTCGGACAGTTTTTTGACGTGATTCCCACGGATCCGGGCGGCCACCAGCGTATCGCCTGAGGTATACAGACAATCGTCGCCCTCCAGGGGGATCTGGTCGGCCAGGCCGGCGGCAGCCAGCAGCCGGCCGTTGATCAGCAGGCAGGCATCTCCGGTTACCTGATTAACCGTGTCTCCGGACGGCGCCTTGGTCAGGGTCCCGGCCAGCTGCGGACGGCAGTGTAAAAAGACCTGCGAGGGATGATAGATCTTCCGGATCTTGTCCGCCAGGGAGCCGGTCCCGCAACGCAGATCATAGACCGGCCGGGTATAGGTCAGCGGCAGCAGGTTGCGGTATCCGTTGTCCTCGAACAGGCACAAAGCGGTTGCCATACATGAAGCTCCTTATGAAGTTATATTAATTAAGTACTATCTGACAACATGTTATGGCTCTTCCGGAATATCTATCTCGGTCGACAATTGATAGCGTTCCACACGGTGATTGCCGCTGTCGGCGATGTACAGCATGAGGTCCTCATCCACGGCGATGCCGGCCGGAAACAGGAACTGGCCGCCGGCCGATCCGCTGTCGCCGAAGGCGATCTTCAGCACACCGCCGGAGGAAAATTTCTGAATCCGGTGGTTGCCGGTGTCGGCCACGTAGATATATCCCTCGGCGTCCACGGCCACGTCCTGGGGACGCAGAAACTCCTTCAGGGAATCTCCCTCCAGCCCGAAGTAGACGTCCGGCCGGTATCCGTCGCCCGAGGGCCTCAGCTTCTGAACGTGAAAGCTGCCGCCCTCCTGGGCAAAAGTGACGTTCAGCGACAGGTCGATGTCGATTCCCCGGGGCAGGTCTACCGTGCCGCCCCCGGAGCCATAGGTGGCCAGGGTGTCGGCCTGGCTCGTGCTGTCGGTGAAGAGATACTTTAACAGCATCTGGCGGCCGGAGTCGGCCAGGTAGATCCAATTGTCGATATCCACGGCCACGCCGGTGTACCGGGCTCGCCGGACGGAGAGAAGATCGGGCTTCAGGAAGGTGCCGTCCAGATTATAGACGTTGGAATCGCCTTTGACGGCGTAGATCTTGTTGTCGGGACCCTGGGCGATGGCCCTGATGTCCTCCAGATCGGGTATCAGGTAACGGCGCTGAACCTGTCCGGCCCGGTCCAGCTGCCAGATACGCAGGCTGTCGGATACGTAGATGTTCCCGTCCCAGCCGATGACGATGTCGCGCGGGGATTGGAAATCCTGGCCGTACGGGTGCCGGGCGTTCCACGGCGGATTGATCCGTACGTATGTAGTGTCACCGGAGCCCCACTGGCCGGTGTCCGTCTCGGTGGGCAGCTCCATCTTCTGGCCGCAGCCGGTCCACGTCAGAGCGGCGCCGGTCAAAGCTGCAAGGATGAAAAGAATGACGGCCTGGCGATGAATGACGGCGGAATGATGCCGGTGTGCGGTCCACTGGCTCATGGTGAAGATCTCGTTTCGAAAGGTTCGTTTTGAGGTCGAATTTTGAAAACGCCTTATTACAGGCCGAACTCGAATGAGAAACGATGGGCGGCATCGAGCAGCCCGAAGTCCGTGTAGGCATAATCGATGCGCATCCAGGACGCCCATACCGGCACTTGCCAGCCGGCGCCCAGGGTGTAGCGTTCCTCGTTATAATTGAATTTATAGCCCAGCCGGGCGCTGAAGGTGTTCCACAGCCGGTATTCCAATCCCAGGGAGGCGTTCTCGGCGTTGTCTACCGGGTGATTCATGGCGAAACAGCAGGTCAGGCGGTGATCGTCCCGGTCCATGATCTCCATGGCCGTGCCCAGCCGAAAGACGGTGGGCGGTGCGAAGGCCTCATAGCGGCGCTCGCCCCATACGCCCCGTTCGTCGTAGCCCGGGTAGGTTCCGTCGGGCCGCAGGTTGGTGCCGAAATTGGACAGGTTGGCGGCGATGCGCAGGCTCCGGAAGCCGGTCCGGTACAAGGTGCCCATATCCACCACCATGCCCCGGGTGGTCAGCTCGGCCAGGTCCTCCTGAATGTATTTCAGGTTGATTCCGAAGGAGAAGCGGTCGGTTAGCTGCCGGGCGTAAGTTACGGCTCCCAGAAAATCGCCGAAGGAAAAATATTCTCCGGTTCCGTGGGGGCGGTACTCGGTGGTCACCTCCATATCGTCCATGTGCAGGGAGGCGAAACTCAGACCGAGGGTTCCCCAGGAGCCCATCTGCTGGACCACTCCGACGAATTCGTACTCGATCTCGGCCGGCCAGCGCGTGTGGCTAAAGTGCATCTGCGTGCCCGTCAGGGTGGCTGCTCCGGCCGGATTCCAGTACAGCGCGGAGGCGTCGTCGGCGATGGCCACGAAGGCCTCGCCCATGGCCGTGGCCCGGGCACCCACGCCGATCTTCAAGAACTGCGCCGATGAGGTGCCGGCCCGCTGGCCGCCCATGCTGGCGAAGGGCTGCCATCCGACTGCGGTTCCGGCCGGCAGAAGCATCATGGCCGAAATGAAGGCGATCGCCGTGATCACGGTCGAAATGGCCTTGGTGTGCCTGGTGAGTTTGGTCATCGGTCGCTCCTACCAGCTGAAAGACAGGCCCAGGCGAAAATTTCTGGGTTCCCGGTAGCGCGCCGGGTTCCAGGGGGGCAGGTCATCGGGATCGTTGGCCCAGCTGATCGGGATGGCATCGCCCTGTTCCCAGGCCCGGCCGGTGAGGGGATTGATGTACCGTGAGTTCTTATTATTGAGAATGTTCTTCCCCTCCAGGAACAGGGTCGTCCACAGGGAAGCGAAACGAAAATCCTTTTCCACCTTCAGGTCCAGCCATTGCCAGTATTGACCCACCTCCGCGTTACGCTCCCCGTAATCATCATAGGGCTGCTGGCCGGCATCGTACCTTCGTGTCACGGGACGATACCGTTTACCCGACTGAGCCTGATAACGGAGATTGACGGCCCAGTTATCGGGCAGTCTCAGCCATCCCAGGGGGCGGTAGTGATCGTTCTCTCCGGCATGGATGGTGAGATTCAGGGAGAAATGGAACGGCCGGTCCCAGTTGAGGAAGTCCTCTTTCAGGGTTTTCTCCCGGAGCCGGCCGGCGGCCACCAGCAGGGCGTCATCCGGGGTGGAGCTTTTCCCGGTGGCCATGGAGTAGGCGAAGCTGGCCGTCCCCGACCACAGGCGGCCGCCCCGCTGTTTGAGCTCGATCTCCACGCCCCGGGCGCGGGCGAAGTCCATGTTGAAGTACATCAGGTAACTGATGTTGCCCAGGCGGGGATTGTCGGCCTCCACGCTGATCGAGGTGGGGTAGTCGAAGATATCCTTGTAGAAGGCGGTCAATCCGATCATCCGGTTTTCGTTGAACTTATGCTTGATGCCCATCTCGTAGGCCACGGTTACGGTGGAGTTCAGGTTGGGATTGCCGAACAGCTGATAGGTGCTCATCGAATGAGAGGTCAGCTTGGCATAGATGTATTGGTACTTGGGGAGCTGCGAGAAGTGACCGTAGGAAAGAAACAGCATGTCGTTATCAGAGATAGGGTGGGAGATGCCCAGCCGCGGGCTGAGATGTCCCTTGCCGCGGCGGCCGAACAACTCGAAAGTCTCCTCCTTGAACTTTGCCCGGGCCGCGTCGGAGATGGTCACCGTCTCCGGATCGTCGATGGCATCCTCGACGTATGTCCCGGGGAACCAGTAATCGTAGCGCATCCCCACGTTGACGATCATGCCCTCGTAAGTGATCTTGTCCTGAAGGTAGAACGATCCGTTGTAGGGATAGACCCGATAGAAATCGTGGTTCAGGCCCAGTCCGGTTTCGCCCAGCCAGGGTTTGTAGATGTCGACCAGCTGCATCTCGGTATAGCTCTGCTCGCTGCCGAGCTTGATCTGATGACGCTGGGAGATCTGGCTGGTCAGGTCCCCCTTGAAGGTGTAAGTTTCCACATAATGATCGTGCCAGTAAGGCGCGTCGCCCCAGTCCCAGAACCCGTCGCCCACGTCCACCTGTCCGCTGGAGTCCACGGTGACCGGCTGCTGATCGTCGGTCATGATATACTCGGACCAGTGTTTTCCGGCCACGTCATAATGCAGGCCGGTGAAGAAGCGGCTCATCACCGTCTCGTAGAAGGTCGTCGGGCTGAGGGTGTGCGTCCAGCTGAGGTTCGTGGTGATGGCTTCCTGAGTGTAGGTGTTGAATTGATCCAGGATCTGGCTGTAGCTGAAAGGAAATCCGCCGTACTCGGAGAAGTAACCCTGATTGATCTTTAACGAGCGGCTGTAGCTGAAGGACAATTTATGGGTGGGATCGATCTTCCAGGTCAGTTTACTCAGGCCAGACCAGTCGTTCTCCTCCCGGGGGCAGTAACGGGTGCCGCCGTATTGGGACGAGAACAGCCGGTCGGCCCGGGGCAGGTAGGTATCGGACAGAAATCCGTATCCATTTATCATGAAAGTGACATCGCCGGGCAGGAACCAGGACAGAAGTGGCTCCGGTCCGTGAAGGTTGAACTCCATCACATCGGTATTGAAGTAGTTCAGGCCCAGAAGGTGATCGCTCTTGACCGTGGCGCTGCCATGCAGACTGGAGCCGCCCTCGCGGGTCTTGATCTGGACTACCCCGGACATGGCCTGACCGTATTCGGCGTTGAATCCGCCGGTGATGACCTCGACCTCGGCCACGGCGTCGGCGCTGACATGGAGGCCGTAGGCATCGCCCGAGAGAGGATCGCGGATGGCCACGCCGTCCACCAGGAACAGGCTCTCATGGGACCGCCCGCCCCGGATGTGCAGGGCGCCATCCTCCTCCACCACACCCAGCTGCTGTCCGACGACGTCGCCGATGTCCTCCACCACCGAGGTCTGGATCTCATCGGCCGAGATGCTCCGGGAGGAGGAGGTGATATCCACCTCCATGAGGGGTTTTTCGCCGATGACGGTGATCTCCTGCCCCAAAGCCAGGGTGGTGGGCTCAAGGGTGAAATGCACCGTGGTGACCTCCCCGGCCCGGATCTTGATGCCCGTTTTCTGCACCACGGTGTACCCGATCATGGAGACCTCGAAGGTGACGTCGCCGGTGGGCAGCTCGGGGATGAAATAGCGTCCCTGCTCATCGGTGGCGGCCCCGTAGTAGGTTCCCTTGACCACGATGTTCACTCCCGGAAGGGGGGCTTTTCCATCGGCGTCGGTGACCACGCCCATGGCGCTGCCGGTCTCCTTGGCCAGGCACCGGGCCGCGGGGAAGGCGGTCAGGAGGGCCAGCATGATCAGAAAGGCGATCAATCGTTTTTCAGGGCATGACGGCTGCATGCGTTCTATCTCCATACCACGGCGTAAAAGGCATAGGAATAACGAGGCATCGGTTTACTGGCCGAACTCCATGGTGAGGATATGCTCCAGCAAATCCCCGGCCGTGCCCAGGCCGTCGCACCAGTGAAGCTGAAGGTCCAGAAAGATCAGCGAGGCCGGCTCTCCGGCGGGATAGCGCAGTCCCACCACCGGTTCGGTGCCGTGCAGCAGGCGGTACAGGGGCTCGGCTTCTTCATCGGGGATGAAGCCGAAACCCACCTCGGTGGTGTGTGAGATGTACCGATTGGCCTCGATATCCGGATATCCCTCGTCGGGAAAGAGCGCCGCAATGGTGTCGCCGATGTCGATCTCGTCCACCTCGTTGGTAATGCTGTCGATGTGAGCGAAGGTGAACGGAGGATTGTCATAATCGCCCTCACCCAGATCGGTGGTGATCATCAGCATGTGGCCGGTGAGAATATAGCTGGTGATGCTGCTGGAGGCCCGCAGCAGGTATGAGTCCCGGTCGCCGTTCCAGATGACCACGTCAAATAACTGCATGGTCTTGGTGATGTCTAATTTGGAGAAGGGCAGCTGATAGTTTTCTTCGAAGATCCAGGTGGAGTATCCCTGATCTCCGAACAGGCGTTCCAGCTCCCCGGTATAGAAGTTCCGGGCGTCGTTGAACCACTCGGCCCACTTGTTGTTGTCGATATAGAGGATGTTGCCGGTCTTC
>CAZOYL010000027.1:0-24555 GCA_964584035.1 uncultured Gemmatimonadota bacterium
AAGGTGGTCCGGCGGACCACCACCTGGTGACGGTGGTCCACGAACTTTTCCAGCATCTCTTTGAGATTGAGCACCTTTGGACGACCGTCCACCAGCGCCAGCATGATCACTCCGAAGGTCTCCTGCATCTGGGTGTGCTTGTAGAGCAGATTGAGCACGATCTCCGGATCCATTCCCTTGCGCAGCTCGATGACCATTCTCATGCCCTCACGGTCCGACTCATCCCGGAGGTCGCTGATCCCCTCGATCCTCTTGTCGCGGACCAGCTGGGCGATCTTGGACATCAGATTGGCCTTGTTCACCTGATAGGGAATCTCGCTGACGATGATGCTCTCCTTGCCGGTCTTGGAGGACTCGACCTGGGCAAAGGCCCGCTGGATGACGCGACCGCGGCCGGTGAGATACGCCTCCCTGATCCCGCCGGCGCCGGTGATGATAGAGCCGGTGGGAAAATCAGGACCGCGGATGTATTTCATCAGACCCTCGATGCTGATCTCAGGATCATCGATCAGGGTGACGATGCCGTCGATCACCTCGGAGAGGTTATGGGGCGGAATGTTGGTGGCCATTCCCACGGCGATGCCCGAACCGCCGTTGACCAGGAGATTGGGCAGGGGCGAGGGAAGCACCGACGGTTCCTTGAGGGTATTGTCGAAATTGGGCGTGAAGTCGACGGTGTCCTTATTCAGATCGACCAGCAACTGCTCGCCGGCGCGGGACAGGCGCACCTCTGTATACCGCATGGCCGCCGCGCTGTCGCCGTCGACCGATCCGAAATTCCCCTGGCCATCGACCAGGGGATAGCGCAGGGAGAATTCCTGGACCATACGGACCATGGCGTCGTAGACGGCGGTATCGCCATGGGGATGATATTTGCCCAGCACCTCTCCGACCACCCGGGCGCTCTTCTTGTGAGGGCGATTGGAGGGCAGCCCGAGATCGTTCATGGCATAGAGTATTCGCCGGTGAACCGGCTTGAGCCCGTCACGAACGTCGGGCAGGGCGCGGGAGACGATGACGCTCATGGAGTAATCGATATACGAGCTCTTCATCTCGTCTTCGATATACACGGGCACGATATTTTGTCTGGGTGTCGTCACGTGAAACCACTCTTTCTCTACATCAACGGTGAGAATAACGTCATCTTGCGGCCGCAGCGCCTCGATACATTCCGGCTACACATCCAGGTTCTTCACGTAGTGGGCGTTCTCTTCGATGAACTGCCGCCGGGGCTCGACCTTATCGCCCATCAGGGTGGTGAAGATGTGATCCGCCTCGACGGCGTCGTCCAGGGTCACCTGCAGCATGGTGCGGGTCTCCGGGTCCATGGTGGTCTTCCACAGCTGCTCCGGGTTCATCTCGCCCAGGCCCTTGTATCGCTGGACATCGACGCCCTTGTCTCCCATCCTCCCCGCCAGGCGATCCTTTTCATCATCGCTGTAGGCATAGTGTTCCTGCTTGCCTTTGGAAAGCCGGTAGAGGGGCGGCTGAGCGATATAGACATGGCCGGTCTCGATGAGCTGCCGCATGTAACGAAAGAAAAAGGTCAGCAGCAAGGTTCGGATATGGGCGCCGTCCACGTCGGCATCGGTCATAATGATGACCTTGTCGTAGCGCGCTTTGGCGGCATCGAACTCATCGGCTCCGATGCCGGTTCCCAGGGCGGTGATGATGGTTCGGATCTCCTCATTGCTCAGAATCTTGTCCAGACGGGCCTTCTCCACATTGAGGATCTTTCCCCGGAGCGGCAATATGGCCTGAAACTTTCTGTCGCGTCCGGATTTGGCCGATCCCCCGGCGGAGTCGCCCTCCACCAGGTAGATCTCGCAGTGCAGCGGATCGTCGTAGGTACAGTCGGCCAGCTTCCCCGGCAGATTGGCGGAATCCAGAGCTGATTTACGCCGGGTCAGCTCGCGGGCCTTGCGAGCGGCCTCCCGGGCTCTGGCGGCCGAGGAGGATTTCTCTATGATCGATTTGGCCACCGCGGGATGTTCCTCGAAGAAATTGCTCAGCTCCTCGCCCAGGATCGATTCCACGACCCCCTTGATCTCGCTGTTGCCTAATTTCGTCTTCGTCTGGCCCTCGAACTGGGGGTTGGGAAGTTTCACGCTGACGACGGCCGTGAGCCCCTCCCTGACATCCTCGCCGCTGAGGGTGAAGGAAGCGTTCTTGAGGAGTTTGTTCTTCAGGGCGTAATTGTTGATCGTGCGGGTCAGGGCCGTCCGGAAGCCGCTGAGATGCGAGCCGCCCTCGATGGTCCCGATATTGTTGGCGTAACTGAACACATTTTCCACATAGGAATCGGTATACTGGATGGCGATCTCCACCTGGACGTCGTCTTTTTCCTTGTTTACATAGATGGGGCGTTTGTGAATCGGATTGCGGTTCTCGTTGAGAAACTTCACGAAGGTGACGATGCCGCCTTCATATTTGAAGGTCTGTGATTTACCGGTGCTCTCCTGCGACACGTTGATCTTCAGACCGGGATTGAGAAAAGCCAGTTCCTTGAGCCGCTGGGCCAGCATGTCAAAATTGTACAGCACCTCATCGAAGATCTCCCCATCGGCCATAAAGGTCACCCGGGTCCCGCTGCCCTTGCCCTTTCCCATGACCTTCAGGGCCGCCTCCGGCACGCCCCGCCGGTAGCGCTGGAAATATTTCTTTCCCTCCCTGACGACCTCCACCTCCAGCCATTCCGAGAGGGCGTTGACCACCGACACGCCCACGCCGTGGAGGCCGCCGGAAACTTTATAAGAACTCTTGTCGAACTTTCCACCGGCATGCAGCATGGTCATGACCACTTCCACGGCGGGCTTCTTCTGGGTGGGATGCCTGTCTACCGGAATGCCGCGTCCGTTGTCGGTCACCGTGACGCTGTGGTCCTTGTTCACCACCACATCGATCTGATCGCAGAAGCCGGCCATGGCCTCATCGATACTGTTGTCCACCACCTCATAGACCAGATGGTGCAGTCCCCGGGAAGAGACATTGCCGATATACATGGCCGGCCGGCGGCGCACCGCCTCCAGGCCCTTGAGCACATGAATGGTCTTCGCATCATAAGATTGGCTGGCCGTCTTCTTTTTCTGCGCCATATCAGATGTCTCCCTTAATTCATCTTTTCCCGGCGAACCGTCGTATCCGAGCGGCCCGTTCCTCCCACGAAGACGATGTCGGTGATGACCCGTTTTCCGACCGCTCCGTTGAGACGATCGATGATGTCCGCCTTCATGAAAACCAATTCCGTCTTCCAGGCCGATGAGGCGGCCCGGATGTACACCTTGCCGTCGGCCACCCTGACGGCCTCGGTATGTGCCGCAATGCGTGGACCGACGATCTGTTCCCAGCGACAGACCGCTCCCTGCTCGCGGATCCTGCCGTCCACACCCCAGGTGCTCAGCAACCGCCGAAGAACCTCTCCCAGACTCTCCGTTTTTTTTCTGCGCTGCGCCATGGCGGCACCGTCACTCCGGCGGCGAGAGGGTCACCGCTCCGTCGGTGATGAACATCGTGCCCAGATGACCGCCGCATCCGGCCAGATCGCTTTCCTTGGCCGTGGCGACGAAGATCTGACCAAACCGTTCGAGAAGCTCAAAGAGCGACCGGGTGCGGTCCACATCCAGCTCGGCAAACACATCGTCCAATAATAAAATAGGGGCTTCTCCCCGGGATGCCTCCAATTGCCGCGCGGCGGCCAGTTTCAGGGCAATGGCCGCGGTCCGCTGCTGCCCCTGTGATCCGTAGATCCTGAGGCTGTCCCCGTTGACGGTGATGAGCACATCATCACGGTGAGGGCCCACCAGGGTGACGCCCAAACGGCTCTCTTTTTCCCGGACCTTGGCCAGCGCTCTCTGAAAACCTTCGGCGATCTGCCGCCCCTCCGTCTCCTCGATGGCCGGCTGGTAGCTGAGAGCGATCCGTTCACGGCCGCCGGTGATGCGGCGATGAAAATCATCCACCTGCGGATCGATCTGCTCGAGAAACGTTCTCCTTCGCTCGACGATGGAAGATCCCAACCGGATCAGCTGCTGGTTCCAGGCCTCCAGCTCATCATCGTCGGCGGCACGCCACCGCCGTCCCGTCCGGGATTTCAGAGCCGTGTTCCGCTGCTGTACCACCCGGCCGTATTCAACCAGGGAACTCCAGTATGTCGGGCTCAGCTGGCAGAGACAAAAATTCAGCAGCCGCCTGCGATGGCCGGGCGCACCGGCCACGATGTTCCTGTCTTCCGGAGAAAGCTCGATGATCGAAAGCCGGCCCATCAGGTCTGAGACCTTCCGGCGAACCGATCCATTGATCCTGAGCTGGCGGGGGCCGTCTTTGATGGATCTGAACTCGATGGTGACGGAGTGCCCCTGCGGGTTCGTTCCGGTTCCTTTCACCAGGAAAAAATCGGTTCCCCGTCGAAGCAGCTCCTCCTCGCCGGCCCCTCTCTGGGACCGGGCCGTGGCCAGATAGTGTATTGCCTCGATGAGATTGGTCTTTCCCTGAGCATTGCCCCCTAAAAAGAGCTGTCCCGAGGAATCGAATTCCAGATCCAGCGACCGGTAGCTGCGGAAATTTCTCAATGAAAAGGATTGCAGATGCACATCTCTTCTCCCCGGGCTGTGTTGTGCAGCGTCTATTCGCTGGATTCGTCCGTCAGCCTCAGGGGCATGATCAGGCAGAGATATTCCTCACCCTCCGGTTGCTGGGATGGTTTCACCAGTCCGGCCCTGATCGGGGTGGAAAGCTCAAAGACCACCTCGGGGCTATCCATGTGTCTCATGATTTCCATGATATAATGGGCGTTGTAACCGATCTGCAGATCATCGCCCTGGTATTCCGTCTCTTTTTTCTCCAGTTCCATCTTGGCCTCTCCGCCCAGATCGCGATCCGAGGCCGTGAGAATCACCCGTTTGGTCGAGAGATCGAATTTTACCTGATGAGTCAGCGCGTTCGACAGTGTCGACACGCTGCGCATGGCGCTGTGGATCGTTTCCCTGCCGACCCGTAATTGCTTGTCATTATCCTTGGGGATAACCTGCTCGAAGTCGGGATACGGCCCCTCGATGAGGCGGGAATAGAGCGTGGTGCTGTCGAGAGAGAAGATAACCTGGTTTTCCATAATGTTCATCTTGACGGCGTTATCCTCCTCGCCGAACAAACGCAATAGATGATTCAGTGTCTTGGCGGGAATGATGATGTCGGTCGCCGTCAGTTCGGCCGAAGCCTGTCCGGTTGACTTCATGGATTCAGAAATCTTGGCGAGACGATGACCGTCGGTGGCCACCATGACCATTCGCTCGCTTTCGATGTGCCAGAGAACGCCCTGCAGGGCCGGACGGGTTTCATCTTTGGAGGTGGAATACAGGGTGTGGTGAATCATCCGGGACAGGAGGCTCTGTTTCAGATCCAGCGTCTGCCCTTTGATCGCCTCGGGGAAGGGAGGAAAATCTTCGCTGTCCATGCCGGCCAGACCGAAGGTGCCTTTCCCGCAGGCGATCCTGGTCTTGGTTCCATCGGCCGTGAAGTGAATATCAGCATCGGGCAGCTCGCGGATGATCTCGGCCAACTTTTTCGCGGGGAGAGCGATGGCTCCGTCCTCCCCCTCGGAGATGGAGACTTGCGTCCGGACGGAGGTATCCAGATCGGTGGCATAGAGCGATAGTTCCTGGCCCTTCAATTGCATCAGGATATTGGCGATGATGGGCAGGGTCGCCCGGGGGGAGACGACGTTCAAAACAGACTGGACGGCCGGAAGAAATTCGGAACGGGCAACGGTGAATTTCATGGTTCCTCCAAGGATCGAAAAGAAAAGATCCATACTGAAAACAGCATTTTTCAGTCTCTGAAAATCTCTCCAAGTATACCAAAAATAGACCGTAAAATCAAGAGAAAAAACACCCCATTTTCCTTACAGCCAGGCGGGTTTTTGGAAATTCTAGGGGATCGAAAATCTTTCCTTTCGCCGGGTCTTATGCACAGATGTTTTTTAATAACTAGAGGGGAGAGAACTCTAGCAGTAGTAATAGGCCCTGTGATGATGTGGATAATGATCTTGCGGCGCGGGCTCATCGTCCTCGTGACGGGGATCGGGATGAAAAGTGAGGAAAAAAGGCGGTGAGAATATCCGGTGGATAACGTCTTTGTTATTCACATCGTCTGCAGAGCGAAAGAAAATATCTCAGAGAAAAGAAACCATTCCACAGTTTGTGCACACAGTTATCTACCAGAGGCGGCAGGGAGCGGATCTCTCCGGTCCGACGATACCAGCAGGATTTTTCAACTGACATTTTTCGTTAGACCTTAACCGTTCAGGGCTCGAAACAGGTCTTTGATCGTCGTCTTGATCTGTTGATCTTTTTCCTGCAGCTGCTCGACGATGCGGCAGGCATGAATGACGGTGGTATGATCGCGGCCGCCGAACTTCGATCCGATGGTCACCAGGGAATAGTTGGTCAGCTCCCTGGTCAGATACATGGCGATCTGACGCGCCAGGGCCACCTCTCTGGTTTTTTTCTTGGCCGTCATCAGATGAACGGCGATATTGAGATGCTCGGCGACGACCTTCTGGATGTGTTCCACCGACTTCTCGTTCTTCTTCTTGTCCACCAGGTCTTTGATCACATCTCTGGCCAGGTTCACCGATATATCCTTGCCGGTCAGAGAGGAATAGGCCAGCAGGCGGATGATGGAGCCTTCCAGATCTCGGATGTTGCTGGTGATGTTGTTGGCGATATAGGTGGTCACCTCGGAAGGGATGGACAGACCGTCGTTCTCGGCCTTCTTTTGCAGGATGGCGATCCTGGTTTCAAGATCCGGAGCCTGGATATCGGCGATGAGACCCCATTGAAAACGGGACAGAAGCCGCTCCTCCAGGCCGCGGATCTCTTTGGGTGCCCGGTCCGATGACAGCACGATCTGCTTGCCCTTCTGATGCAGGGTATTGAAGGTGTGAAAGAACTCCTCCTGAGTGCGTTCTTTATCGGAGAAGAACTGAATGTCGTCCACCAGCAGGACATCGACATTTCGATAGCGATTGCTGAATTCGCTGGTCCGATTGTTCTGAATGGAGTCGATGAAATCGATGGTAAATTTCTCTGAGGAGACGTACATCAGGCTGTTGGCGGTGCTCTGTTCGGCCACGAAATGACCGATGGCCTGGATCAGATGGGTTTTTCCCAGCCCGACGCCGCCGTATATAACCATGGGATTGAAGGATGTTTTTCCGGGCGCCTCGGCCACGGCCAGCGAGGCGGCATGCGCGAACTGGTTACAGTCACCTACGACGAAGTTGGTAAACGTATATCTGGAATTCAGCTGTTCTGCGCCGGAAGTTTTCGGGAGAGGACGAGGCTGGGTCTCCTGACGGGGGACGATATTGGTCAGAAAGGTGCCCTTTTCCGAGGAGACCGAGAAGGTGATGGACGGAGTATTTCCCGTCACCTGCTGGAAAGCATCCTGAATATGATAGATGTAATGCTGCTCGATCCATTCGGAAAAGAAAGCGTTGGGCACCTTGATGACGGCAGCATTCTGTGAATAGGAAAGAACTTCTGTGGGCCGGAGCCATGTTTCATAGCTCTGCCGAGGAATTTTTTCCCGGATGGTTTCCAGACACTGCGACCAGATCTCCGCCGAGCTCACCTGAAAGGTTCTCCTGTTCACTCCCTGGAAGGGGCACGGGGGGTAAAAAGTTATCCACAGCACAGAGAAAACGGCCCGGGAGGTGAAAAAGCGGCATCTTGGCGGAGGGCCGGAACGTTCGGGTACGATCAGCGAACAAAACCGCTTGCTGAACGCAACTTTTATTTAGGAAAAGAATTACGAAGTCGCCGGAGCAAAAAGAGGATGGCTGGGAGGCCGTGGAGAGAAGACGCGGGATGAGGCCCAGAGTTATCCACAAGTTATCCACAACACGCCACTTATTGGCGCACCCAATGTAATAGGTCGGCGGGGAGATGTCAAGGGAAAAAACAGATCTGTAGAAAAAAAAGTGATATCTCAGACAGAACGGCGCCGCGGATGAGGGACCGGCTTAAAAAAGTCTTGACAATAGAACGACACACCGCTATATTTTGGGATTGCCCTTGAAATTACTGCAAATTTCCGACGAAAGGGAGGTTCTGTGAAACGAACATTTCAGCCGAGCAATAGAAAGAAGAAAAGTGACCACGGATTTCGAAAGCGAATGAGCACCAAGAGCGGGCGAGCCGTTCTCAAAAGACGGCGAGCGAAGGGGCGCAAGCGCTTATCACACTGATAGTTAACAAGTTAAAGGTGGAGATACGCCGACAAATAAAAGGGTTTCAAAAAGGCTTTCAAAATCCGAATGGATCCGTCTGGTTCTGGCTCAGGGAGAATCCGCCGTCGGGCAGTTCCTCGTCCTGCGGTTCATGAAGGGGACGGTTGAGGAGACAGACACCGCCTATATGGTTTCCCGGAAGATCGGTCAGGCCGTCGAGAGAAATAAGGTCAAAAGAAGGATCCGCGAGCTGTTTCGGACCCGAATGCGCGCCTCCGCGGCTCCCGGCCGCTACCTGTTTATCGCCAGAACCTCCTGCTCTCAGGCCACTTTCAAGCAACTCGAGAACGATATGGCCGCCCTCATGGAGCGCGCTGACGCCATGAGGACGGCACAGATACCGGAGAATGGCCGCCTGGCGCCATTGGAACCCCCAAAGAAATAGGAATCCATGTTGACCAGAGCCACCATTTATTTCATCACGATATATCGAACCATTCTCTCGCCCCTGTTTCCCGCCAGTTGCCGTTTTTATCCCTCCTGCTCACAATACGCCACCGAGGCGCTCGCCAGGTACGGTTTCTCCAAGGGATTATGGCTGTCGCTGCGCAGAGTGCTGCGTTGCCATCCCTTTCATCCGGGTGGCTATGACCCAGTCCAATAACATCTTCTCACCGTGGAGGCAATGTGGACAAGAGAACTGTTGGGGCCATTGTGCTGATTGGTCTCATTCTGATCATCAGTAACACATCCTGGTATCGGCGGATGGTTGGCGTACCTCAAAAACAACAAGCTGAAAGACAAGAGGTTACGTCTCAACGGGAGATGATCGCCGACGAGCCGGAGATTCCGGAGACGGACCTGACGGCATCCCCGGCGCCGCCGCCGGAGGTCGACCGGCAGGCCGTTCTCGGAATCGACGCATCCGCCAGGGTGGAGGCCAAAACGGTGACGGTTCTGAGCCAGCTCTTTCACGGGGCGATCGACACCCGGGGCGGACTGTTGACCAGCTGGGAGGTCAAGCCCAAGAAGCAGGATCCAGCCCAACAGGATTGGGTGGTCCTGCTTCCGGAGGATGCCCCGAAGGGGGGTCTGGGGCTGGTCCTGGGCCTTGACGATGGGCCGGTCGGGCTCGATGCTCTGGTCTTCGAGAGCGATGTCGACAGCCTCGTTCTGTCTCCGGAACGTCCCCGGGGAACGGTCGTTCTGACGGCCAAAACAGACCGGGGGCTGCGCGTGGAGAAGACGTTTGTCTTTGATAACGGAAGGCATGATTTCGAATTGCGAATTGCTATCGAGGGCGCCGATGTTCTCGGAGAGGTCAGGAATTATGCCCTCTGGTGGCGCCCGGGTCTGCCGACCACCGAGGAGAACTACAGGGACGATCTGCGCGCCTTCGCCGCTCACACCATGATGGGCGACGTCGTCGAAAAGACGGCTATGAAAGGGCAAACCATCAAGGACAGCAGTTTTACCGGCGACACAAGATGGCTGGCCATACAGACGAAATATTTTCTCATGGCCATGATACCGCCGGCCGGGGTCGATGGCATCGGGGCCGAGTTGCGGGGCAGCTATCAGCAGGAAAACAAAGATAAGGGCCTGAAGGAGAACAAGATCATCGCCGGAGGCATTCTCATGCCCGTGGACGGAGGGCGATGTGACCACCGCTGGACCATCTACCTGGGCCCCATGGATTACTTCGCCCTCAAGGATTTCGGGATCGGGCTGGAGCGGACCGTCTACCTGGGCCGCTCGGTCCTGCGGTGGATCGGGATGATCATCTTGCAGGCTTTTGTTACTCTCTACCGGGTGCTGCCGAACTATGGGGTGGTTATCATCATCTTTTCCATCATCGTGAAGATCATTTTTTACCCCCTGACCCGCAAGAGCATGGCATCGATTCGAAAGATGCAGGAACTGCAGCCGGAGATCAAGAAGCTGCAGGAGAAATACAAGAAGGAACCGGCCAAGCTGCAGAAGGCCACCATGGAGCTGTACCGCAAATACAGCGTCAATCCGGCCTCGGGCTGCTTTCCGATGCTGTTGCAGATGCCGGTCTTTTTCGCCATGTATGCCGTTTTCCGCAATACCATCGAGCTTCGCGGGGCCAGCTTTCTATGGATCAAGGACCTGTCGGCCCCCGATACCATTCTGAAGCTGTCCAGCAAGCTGCCTCTGTATGGCGATAAGGTGAACATCTTGCCCATCGTCATGGCCGTGACCATGTTTTTTCAGCAGAAGAAGTCCATGAGAGATCCAAAACAAGCTTACATGGTCTATATCATGCCGTTATTCCTGTTCTTCATCTTCAACAATATCTCCTCCGGACTGGTCCTGTACTGGACCATGTTCAATCTGCTGCAGCTTCTGCAGGAGAGCCTTCATCCCCATAAGCCGACCGTGATCGTCTCGGAAGGGGAAACGCAGTGAGGTCTTTGCCCGCTGGTCGAGCGACCTGCCATCATGAAAAAACCTGAGCCAGACCGCAGCGGCGATACCATCGCCGCCATCTCGACCCCGCCTGGCGAGGGCGCCCTGGCCATCGTGAGAATGACCGGATGTCAAGCCATCCCCATGGCCGATGGGATCTTTCAGGGCAAACGGGCACTCCGCGAGGCGGCCTCGCACACCGTCCATCACGGCCTGATCATCGATCCTCGGGGCGGCCGGGCGATCGACGATGTCCTGCTGTCCGTAATGCGGGCCCCGGGGACCTATACCGGCGAGGACATGATCGAGATCAGCTGCCACGGGAGCCTGTTGTTGACCGCTAAAGTCCTCCAGCTGCTTCTCCGGCAGGGCGCCCGGCTGGCCGCTCCGGGGGAGTTCACCAGGAGAGCCTATCTCAACGGACGCATGGACTTGCTTCAAGCAGAGGCGGTCGCGGAGGTGATCCGCTCAAAGACCGATGCCGGCCTGGAGGCGGCCCAGCGGCAGCTCAGAGGGGGATGTTCCGACCGGCTGAAGAGCATTCGCCAGGACCTGATCGAATCCCTGGCGCTGGTGGAGGCGGGACTGGACTTTTCCGATCAGGAGCTGCCCGAGGATCTCGCCGGGCGGGCCGGCGAGCCATTATTGAGGTCACGGGAGGTGCTCTCGAAGTTATTGCAGGGCGCCCAGCTGGGACGACAGCTGCGGGAGGGATTCACCGTGGCGCTGGTGGGGCGTCCCAATGTGGGGAAATCAAGTTTGTTCAATGCCCTGTTGGGCTCCGACCGGGCTATCGTGGCGCCTGCGCCGGGAACCACACGGGATACCGTTTCAGAGCAGATCTCCTTGAAAAACCTGCCCGTCAGGCTGGTCGATACCGCCGGGCTGCACGCTGCCGCCGAGCAGCTGGGCCAGGAGGGCGTCCGAAGAACGCGACAGCAGATGGATACGGCCGATCTGCTGATCGTCATTCTGGACGGCTCCGAACCGCTTCAACCACAAGATATGGAAATACTCGAGGAGACAAAGGGGCAAAAGGGCCTGGTCCTGATCAATAAGATCGATCTGCCCCGGATGCTGGCCGGCCGGGACGTGGACAGAACGGCCGGCTCGCGGACGCGCATCGAGGCCTCAGCCAAGCGGGGAGATGGTATCGATGCAGCCGCGGAGGTCATCGGCGCGGCGCTCCGTAACGGTCACGGCAACGGCGCAGAAAGCCCGCTGGTGGCCACCTTGAGGCATCAGGAGATCCTGCGCCGGGCGTTGGAGGCGGTCCAGCGAGCCTGTCGGGAGATGAGCGCCGGCGCCGGAGAGGAGCTGGTCGCCGAGGATATTCGCGGCGCGCTGAGCGCTATGGCCGAGATGACCGGGCCGGCCGGCGGCCAGGAGGTGCTGGACCGGATCTTTGATACCTTTTGTGTGGGCAAGTGATCCGGGAGACAGAAAGCACGTGGTCGCCTTCCCCGCAGGGCCGGCGGCCAGCAAGCGGTCGGCCATCGGCGCCAGGCAGGGCCCCGCGGCTGCCCCGCGGCCCACGCCACGGCTCTTCGGCCCCGACCTTTGGGGTCTCGCGTCTTGGAGCCCCTTTTTGCCGGCTTACGAACCTGGCGGACCAGCTCGCGGCCGGGCCGGACGGAACACCTCCGGCTCGACGAGGAAATGTTTCACGTGAAACACCGCGGCCCAAGGATAAGGAATGTTTCACGTGAAACACTGCCGCCCGAAGAAGGAATGTTTCACGTGAAACAATCGCCGGCCGATCGGCCATATTTCACGAGAGATCATGCCCCGGCACTCTGTTTTTAACGGCACGTATCGAGAGATGATCGCTGATGAGTCAGGAGAAAAGACCGCTGGGCGCCGATGTCTATGACGTCATCGTCGTGGGCGCCGGACATGCCGGCTGCGAGGCCGCCCTGGCCGCTGCTCGCCGGGGGTGCCGGACCCTGCTGCTGACCATGAGTATGGAGACGATCGCCCAGATGTCCTGCAATCCTGCCATCGGGGGGCTGGCCAAGGGACAATTGGTCCAGGAGGTCGATGCCCTGGGGGGCCAGATGGCCCGGGTCATCGATCGAACGGGCATCCAGTTCCGGATGTTGAACACCGGCAAAGGGCCGGCCGTCAGGGCGCTGCGGGCCCAGGCCGATCGGGCCCAATACCATCTGGAGATGAAACGCGTCCTGGAGCACACGCCTCTGCTGGAGATCAAACAGGGCGCGGCGGTGGACCTGCTGATGCGATCCGGCCGGGCCGCGGGCGTGCGAACCGATCTGGGACAGCAGTTCCGCTCCGGGACCGTCATCCTGGCCGCGGGAACCTTTCTCAACGGGCTGATCCACGTGGGAATGACCAGTTTTCCGGCCGGCCGGATGGGCGAGTTTCCGGCCCGGGGGCTGTCGGATCGCCTTGAAGAGCTGGGTTTCCGGGTGGGTCGGCTGAAGACCGGCACGCCGCCCAGGATCGACGGCCGTACGGCGGACTTTGCCAGCATGGTCATCCAGCGGGGCGATCAACCGCCGGTGCCGTTTTCCATGACGACGAAATCCTTGCGACTCGAGCAGCTGCCCTGTTATCTGACGGCCACAGGGGAGGAGACGCACCGGATCATCCGCTCGGGCCTGAACCGCTCGCCGCTCTATGGCGGCAAGATCGTGGGAACGGGGCCCAGGTACTGCCCCTCGATCGAGGACAAGGTGGTCAGGTTTCCGGAGAAGGCTCAGCACCAGATCTTCCTCGAGCCGGAGGGGCGGGATACGTCCGAGTATTACGTCAACGGATTCGCCACCAGCCTACCGGAAGACATACAGGTAAAAGCCCTTAGAACAATACCGGGACTGCAGAGGGCTGAGCTCACCCGGCTTGGCTATGCCATCGAGTACGATTTCTTTCCGCCCACCCAGCTGAAACCATCTCTGGAAACCAAGTTGGTTCCCGGTCTGTTCTTCGCCGGACAGATCAACGGCACCTCGGGCTACGAAGAGGCCGCCGCCCAGGGGATTATGGCCGGCATCAATGCCGTCCAGCTCCTCCGCCAGGAGCCGCCCTTCATTCTGGGTCGGGACGAGGCCTATGTCGGGGTCCTGATCGACGATCTGGTGACCAAGGGCACCGCGGAGCCCTATCGTATGTTTACCTCCCGGGCGGAATATCGCCTCCTGCTGCGGCAGGACAATGTCGCCGCCAGGCTGCTGAAATACGGCCGGAAATACGGCCTGGTCGATGAGGACCGCTACCGGTCCCATTTGGAGACGGAAAAAAGGGTCGGGGAAACGGTCAGGACCCTGCGCCAGGTGGTCGTTTCGCCGGAGCGGGCCAATCCGGTGATGCGCCGCCGGGGGTTGAAACCGGTCCGCCGGGCAGTCCGCCTGGAGCAGCTGCTGCGCCGACCTGAGGTCACATTGGAGTGCGTCATAGAATTGTTGGGCAATGAGTTATTTGTGTCCCCCGGCATCGCTGACCGGATCGAGGCGGAGATCAAGTACGAGGGCTATATTCGCAAACAGATGGCCCAGATCGACAAGCTGGAGCGATTCGAGATACGGGCTATTCCCGAGAACTTCGACTATACACACCTGGTCGGTTTTTCCACCGAGGCCCGTGAAAAACTTCTGCTGATACGGCCCCAAACGGTCGGCCAGGCCATGCGGATCTCGGGAGTCACCCCGGCGGATATTTCCATCCTGCTGGTGCATCTCCACAGAGGGTCCGAACATGGTGGCGGAGAAAGATCAGGCCGGCTGGGAGCGACAGCTGGTGGCGGGCTGTCGTGAGCTGGGGTTCGATCTGTCGGAGGCACAGGTTCAGGCTTTCGTGGCCTACGAGAGAATGATCCGGCAGTGGAACCGGCTGGCCGGACTGGTCTCATCCAAGGATCTGGATCGCCTGGTGAGCCGCCATTTCCTTGACTCCCTGAGTCTTGCGCGCATACTGGTTCCTCTTCGGGGGGCCCGGGTACTGGATGTCGGCAGCGGAGGGGGATTTCCCGGCATACCCCTGAAGATCTGCTGCCCGGGGATCGACCTGACCCTGCTGGAGCCGCGGGAAAAACCCTGGTTTTTCCTCCGCCAGGTGGTGGCATCCCTGTCGTTGAAGCCGGTCTCATTGGTCAGAAAGCGGGCAGAGAGCCTTTCCGGCCGGGATGATGCCGGAGACCGTTTCCAGCTGGTGCTGGCCAGGGCCCTGGCCCCGCTGGATCGCCTGGTGAAGGTCTGTTCTCCACTGGTTTGCCCGGGAGGCATCCTGGTGGCCTATAAGGGAAGCCGCTGGGCCCAGGAGCTGGCCGAGGCCGGTGAATCCGTTGGGGAGACCGCTGGCCGGCTGGCCGGCAGGCCGGTCGAGGTTCCAGGCCTTTCGGCCGGCAGGTGTCTGGTTCTCTGGCAGCGATCGTAACTGCCGATGCAGCAGTCAATATGGACAGCGTTTCGATGATCCCCGGGGATCGAAGGTGATGATCATGGGCCGTATTATCGCCGTGGCCAATCAAAAAGGGGGGGTGGGGAAAACCACCACCGCCGTGAACCTGGCCGCCTGCCTGGCGGTGGTGGAGCGGCGCACCCTGCTGGTCGATATCGATCCCCAGGCCAACAGCACCAGCGGCCTGGGAATCACCCCTCAGGAGGTGAACGTCAGCACCTACGAGATCCTCCTTCAGGAGGCCCCCCTTCGGGAGGCCATCCGGCCCACGGAAGTGCCCTATTTGGAGCTGGTTCCCGCGCATGTCCGGTTGGTGGGTGCCGAGGTGGAGCTGGTCAATGTGATCGCCCGGGAACGGCGGCTGCAGTCTGCGCTGGAGGAGATCGCTCAGGAGTATGACTACGTCATCATCGACTGTCCGCCGTCGCTGGGACTGCTCACGGTCAATACCCTGACGGCGGCCGACTCGGTGCTGATCCCCATTCAGTGTGAGTATTACGCCCTGGAGGGCCTGGGCCAGCTGCTGAACACCATTCGGCTGGTTCAGAAGCATCTCAATCCGGACCTGAAGATCGAGGGCGTTCTGCTGACCATGTTCGACAGCCGCCTGAATCTCTCCAAGCAGGTGGCCCGGGAGGCCCGGGAATATTTCGACAAGAAGGTCTTTCGAACCATCATCAGCCGGAATGTCAGGCTGGGCGAAGCGCCCAGCTTCGGCAAGCCGATCATCCTCTATGACATTTTATCCACAGGTGCCGAGAACTACATGGCCCTGGCAAGGGAAGTGATGTCAAATGGCTAGAAAGGCTTTGGGGCGCGGTATCGGCGCCATTATACCGGATGTCAGCTCGGTTCTCGATCACCGCAAGACGCCGCTGCTGGAGATCGAGCTGGACCATCTGGCCGCGAACCCCAGCCAGCCCCGAGAAGAGTTCGACCAGGGGGCACTGGAAGAATTAGCCAGGTCTATCGGCGAGAAGGGGATTCTTCAGCCGGTGGTGGTCAGATCGGTGAAGGATGGATTTCAGCTGATCGTCGGCGAACGGCGGGCCCGGGCGGCCCGACTGGCCGGCCTGAAAAAGATCCCCGCCATCGTGCTGGACGTTCAGCAGGAAAGCGAGATGCTGGAATTGGCCCTGATCGAGAATCTGCAGCGGGAAGATCTCAATCCCATCGACAAGGCCAGGGCTTATGAGAACCTCATCGAAGGCTGCGGCCTGACCCAGGAGGCCGTCTCCAAGCAGGTCGGAAAGGACCGGGCCTCTATTTCTAACACGTTGAGATTGCTAAAGTTGCCTGAAGATGTACAGAATATGGTGCGGACTGGAAAGCTGTCCGCCGGGCACGCCCGAGCCCTCCTGGCGTTCGACAGCGGAAAGGATCAGTTGGCCATGGCTCGGCGGATCGCCCGGGGAGATCTGTCCGTGAGGGCTGTGGAAAGGATGGTCGCTCAGCGGCTGGGCCGCCGGAAGAGGGTCCGGACCCCCCGCCGGCAGCTCCCTTCGGAGGTTCGCGAGATCGCCGAGCGGCTCCAGCGGACCCTGGGCACCGCCGTGCGGATCATTCCCCGGGGCAAGGGCGGGCGGCTGGAAATCGAGTATTATTCCGATGCCGATTTGGACCGGCTGGTGGACATCATCGAGGGCGGCGGGGAAGATCGCGGTGAAACCCCGGAAAGGAATGGACGAAGCGGTTAAAAAAACATTTGACAACGGTCGAAAAATTGATATCTTGAAAAATTCGTTTTCCGCCCGTAGATGGGGCGTGAGGCCTGAAATATCAAGTCTGAAGCGCGAGGCGTGAGCCGTGATCGATTGGAAGCGTTCTGTTCAAGTTATCATCGTCCCCGAGAACGGGGATAGAACCTATACCGTCAGGATTCAGCGCGGCCTCATCTGTGTCCTGGGCACCCTGGTGATTCTCCTGACGGTGCTGTTTCTGTATATGATCGTTGCTCACAAATCATTGCTCACAAAAGCGATGCGAGCGGACCGCCTGAGCCGGGAAAATGCCGTCCTGCGGACGCAGGCCCTCAAGATCGCCGAGCTGGAGGGCGATCTGGCCCAGCTGGGCGCCACCCGGCAGCATCTGTATCGCCTGGCCGGCCTTCCGGAGGAGAGCGGGGCAATGGATAAGGGGTCGCAGCGGGAGGGCGAAACGGCCCCGCTGCCCATGGAGCCGTCGGTCATAACGGCCGGTTTTGCGCTTGGGGATGTGTTGCCGGCCGCAACCGCATTCGATACGGCCGGGGCCGCGGTATCGACGCTGCCGTCCCTGTGGCCGGTGAGGGGCTGGATTACGGCCGAGTTCGATGAGGAGCTGCCGGGAAGAGAGGGGCGACACCGGGGACTGGATATTGCCGCCTCTCAGGGCACGCCGATCCTCTCGGCCGCCGAGGGGGTGGTCACCCTGTCGGGGTGGGATACCAACTTAGGATTGGTCGTGGTCGTCGACCATGACAACGGCCTGAGCACCCTCTACGGTCATTGTTCACAGGTCCTGGTCCAGGTGGAAGACCGGGTCCGGCAGGGGCAGGTCATCGCCCACCTGGGGAACACCGGACGGAGTTCGGCTCCCCATCTGCACTTCGAGATCCGAGAGGGCGGAGTGCCTGTCGACCCACGGGCCTATTTGGGACCATGAGACGGAACGCCAAGAGATCATAGGGCCAGTTTGCAACCCCGGGCTGGTTCGTCAAGGAGGCGTGAATGTTCGGCAAGGAGAGTGTTATGAAAACGGATGAGGGCAAGATCAGCACCATCATCGCCAAGGGAACCAAGATCACGGGCAACGTCGATATGCAGGGCAGCCTGCGGATCGACGGCCATGTCAAGGGGCAGGTGAATTCTTCGGAAACCCTGACGGTCGGCAGCAGCGGTGTGGTCGAGGGGGAGGTGCGGGTCAAGGAAGCCGTCGTCGGCGGCAAGGTCATGGGAAACCTGGTCGCCACCCAGAAGGTCGAGCTGGAGAGCAATGCGTCCATCCTGGGCGATGTGAAGACCCGCGTGTTCGTGATCAAGGAGGGCGGCATCTTTCACGGGAACTGCCAGATGAAGGCCGAGGGAGAGGGACAGAAGTCCAGGATGGAGTCCTCCGGGACGTCCGGGCTGGAGCCCAGGCCCTCCCCGATGGCGACCGCTCCGGGCCCGGGCAAACCCCAGGGATCGGGACCCCGAACGGGTAAGGAATGAGCTTCGAGCGATCGATGTGGATATGTGGACAACCCCAAGAAGAATGTGGATAACAACATAATATACTATTAAACATGTTGTTAGGGCAAGCCTTTAAGAAGTTCATTTATGGTTATCCACAAACAAACGGCCTGGCGTGGTGTTGCGAATCTTTATTAAAAAGATCAGGAATTTCTTGTCGACGGGTACGGCGGAGACGGTCGGACGGTTAAAACCGGCCGGTTAAAAAAAGGAGATCGTTCGTGGCCCTGAAGGCGTTAAAGGATGTTCGCGATGCCGAACAGCGGGCTCGGGAGCTGGTTGAGAAGGCCCGGTTGGAGGGGCGAAACGCTCTGCAGGCCGCAGAGAAAAACCGCCAGGAGGACCTCCGGGGAGCCCGGCAACAGGCCCGGGAGATGATCGAGAAACAGATATCCGAAGCTTCCGAGAAGGCTCGAAAGAAGATCGACTCGCTCCGGGAGAACCATGACCGAGAGCTGAAGGCGTTGCAGGAAGAGGCCGAAAAGAATCTGGACCGGGCGGTGGAGATGGTCCTGGATTCGCTCCGAGAGATCTGAAAGGTCTTTCGGCTCAACCCTTCTTGGGGCCCGGGGGCCCGGGAGGTCTTGTTGGCCGTCGCCAGAATGCAGAAAGCTCGTTTTCTGTTCCACGCATCCCTGAGAGAGGATGTCCTCGAGGAGCTGCAGCGCACCGGGCTGGTTCATCTCACCGGCTTGGAGGAAAGCCATCAGGGGCTGCCGGACGGCCTGGCTCCCCGGGGAGAGGAGGGCCTGGCCGAGCTGGAGACCGCTCTGTCGGGGATCGAGTTTGCCCTGGAGTTTCTGGGGCCGTTCGAGGAAAAAGGCGGACCCATAGAACGACTGAGCTCCTCACGGGTGGAGATGGATCAGGCCGAATACCGCCGGTTCGTGGAGCGGTTTGACGGCAGCGAGCTGGTCGCGGAATGCCGCCGCCTGGATCGTGAGCGATCCGGCCGGCGCGGTGAGATGGCCGAGAAGCAGTCGCTCCAGGAACAGATGCAGGGCTGGCTCGGCCTGGATATTCCCCTGGAGCAGGTCACATCCACCGGGAACGTCCGCACGGTGATGGGTTCGGTGCCGACCGGGAAAATGGATCTTTTAGCCGCCCGGCTGAGCCAGGTTTCACAGAAAGCTTGCCTGGAGCGGGCCGGCAGCTCGGGAACCGAGGAGAACGGCCTGCTGTTCTACCACCGCTCGGATCACGACGCCATTGTGCCCCTGCTGGAGGAGGCGGAGTTCACCGAGAAGCGGTTCTCCGGGCTGAACGGGACCCCCGGGCAGATCCGGCAGAGACTGGACCGGGAGTTATCCGAACGTGAGAAGGAGCTCCAGGAGCTCGATCGGCAGGGCCGCCGGCTGGCCCAAGAGAGGCCCAAGCTGATGGTCCTGGCCGAGCACCTGGCCGACCGGCTGGAGAGAAGGCGGGCCGAGACGCTGATGGCCACCACCGAAAGGGTCTACCTGGCCGAAGGATGGCTTAAGAGAAAGGATTTCGGCCGCTGTCAGCGTCATCTGGAAAAGCTCTTCGGGCCGCTGTCGATGGAGGCCATCGAGCCGGCTCCCGGCGAGGAGCCGCCGGTGGAGCTGGACAACAGTCCCCTGCCAGCCTCCTTCGAGATGGTCATCGATCTGTACGGGCGGCCCAAGTACACGGAAATAGACCCGACCCCCTTTCTGGCCCCGTTTTTCGCCATCTTCTTCGGTCTCTGCCTGACCGACGCCGGATACGGTCTGACCCTGACGACCATCTCGCTGGTAGCCCTGAAGAAGATGCGCCTGGGCCCCGGCATGCGTAAGCTGTTCCGGCTGATGCTGTGGAGCGGCCTGGCTACCATCCTGGCCGGCGTCGTCACCGGGGGATATTTCGGCATCGACTGGAACCAGTTCGATCCCCATGCACCCCTGGTCCGGGCCGTCATGGCCGTCAAGCTGTTCGATCCCATCGCCGACGCGATGACCTTTTTCAAGATCGCCATCACGCTGGGCGTGATCCATATCTTCGTCGGGCTGACCCTGCGTCTGGTCATCGGCATCCGCGAGGGACGGGCGCTGGCCGCGGTCTTGCAGCACGGCCCGTGGCTGCTGGCTGACGTCGGGGTGGGCATCTTCATGCTGTCCTTTCTTTCCCCGGTGGGAAAGGTCCTCTCCCAGATCGGCAACGTCACTCTGGTGGCAGGCCTGGGCGGCATCTTTCTGTTCAGCGGCATCGGGACCAGAAATCCCATCGCTTACATCGGCAAGGGCCTGGGCGGCCTGTACGGCGTGATCAGCATATTCAGCGACATCCTGTCCTATTCCCGGCTGGTGGCTCTGGGACTGGCCACGGCCGTGGTGGCCGGCGTCATCGACACCCTGGGGATCCTGCTGGCCGATATTCCCTACATCGGCATCGTTTTCGCCATCGTCCTGTTCCTGGTGGCCCACCTGGCCTATTTGGCCATCTGCTGCCTGGGCGCCTTCGTGCACACGGCCAGGCTCAATTTCGTGGAGTTCTTCTCCAAATTCTACGAGGGAGGCGGGGAGCCTTTCCAGCCGCTGAGTAAACGGGGCCACTATGTCCGCTGGAAGGCCGAATGATGACCAGGCGAACGAGAATGCATCAAACATGAACCGAGCGAAAGAACACGGACAGATAGAACCCATCATCGGAAAGGAGGTTTCATGTCGCTGGTGAGATCGAGGAGAGCCCGCCGCGTCGTTCTCGTCGCGGCCGTCATCCTGGCCGTCGCCACGCCGGCCCTGGCCCAGACGGGAGAGGCGGTCCCGGGTGGAAGCTGGTTTCGCTTCGGGCCGGTGACCCTGTGTATCGCCGGAGCGGCCCTGGCCGTGATCCTCTCGGGCATCGGATCGGCGGTGGGCATCGGCTACGCCGGGAGGGCCAGCCTGGGGGCGATGAGCGAAGGGACCAAGGATTTTGCCAAGTATTTGATGCTCACGGCCCTTCCGGGAACGCAGGGGATTTACGGATTCGTCGCCGCCTTTCTGGTCATGCTGTGGAGCGGCATCATGGCCGGAGAGACCTCCGCCCTGACCATAGAGCGCGGCTGGCAGTTCTTCTATGCCAGCCTGCCGGTTGCTTTTGCCGGACTGTTCTCGGCCATTCAACAGGGCAAGGTCTGCGCCTCCGGCGTCAACATGACCACCAAACAGCCAGGCGAGGTCGGTAAAGCGCTGGTCCTGGGTGTGTTCGTGGAGTTCTACGCCGTTCTGGGGCTGCTCATCAGCATCCTGCTGTTGATCAGCATCCGGGGTTGAGGGGCGTCTGGGTCCAGACGGGAGAGGCTGGCATGTCGGTTGAGAAGATCACAGAGAAGATCCTGTCCGACGCCGGAGAACAGGCCGGAGGGATCGAGAGCGAGTTCGCCGCCCGGATCAGGAAGATTCAGGATCAAAGGGATCAGCAGGTAAAAGAGATCCAGACCCGGGCACAGGAGGACGCCCGGCGGCGGGCGGAGGATCGCTTCAACAAGGATATCGCCACCGCGGAGCTGGAGCTGCGCAAGGCGGCGCTGGCCCGCAAGCAGGAGCTCATCGGTCAGGTCTTCGATCTGGCCCGCGACCGGCTGCTGGGGATGAAGGCCAAGCCCCGGCGGGATTTTCTGATGCAGCTGATGCTCAAGAACGTGGAGACCGGCGAGGAGGAAATCATCGTTTCCAAGGGGGACGATGACCTGCTCGATGACGGTTTTCTGGAAGAGGCCAACCGGCGGCTGGGGCAGGAGGGCAAGAAGGGCCGGCTGCGGCTGTCGGAGGAGCGGCGGGATCTGCCGGGAGGATTCATCCTGCGGCAGGGCAAGCAGGAGATCAACTGCTCGCTCGGCGCCCTGATCAGCTCCCTCCGCCAGGCGCTGGAGCCCGGCGTGGCCCGGGAGCTGTTTTCCAAACCGGATTGAGAGAAGGGCCTATTCGTTCTGATGACGGCGCTGACCGAGATAGACTTCCATGACGATACCCGGTACACCTATGCGGTGGGCCGCATCCGGGCGCTGGAGACCCGGCTGCTGACCCGGAGTGACTTCGCCCGCCTGATGGACGCCGGGGACATGGCCGGGGCCCTGCGGGCGCTGACGGAGATGGGCTATCCGGTTCCAGAGGGAGCTACGGCCTACGAGCCGGTGCTGACGGCCGAGAACGGGGCGGCCCTGGAGCTGCTGGAGAAGCTGTCGGAAGACGGCCGGCTGATCGAGCTGTTCCGCAGGCGGTATGATTTCCATAACCTCAAGGTTCTGCTCAAGGCCGGACATTCCGCCCAGGACCTGTCCGCGGCCCTGGTGGATCTGGGAACCGTGCCCATCGGCGACCTGCAGGAGCCCGTCCGGGCCGGCGAGCCGGACCGGCTGCCGGAGCCGCTGGCCGCCGCCATGCGGGCCGCCGGGGAGAGGTATGAGCAGAGCCGGGGGCCGGGTGATCTGGACACGGCCGTCGAGGGCGTCCAGTATGCAGATATGTTCACGGTGCTCGAGGAGATGAACAACCGCTTTCTGAGCGCCTGGCTGGCCTGGGAGGTGGACCTGCTGAACATCCGCAGCTTTCTGCGGTTCAAGTGGCTCCAGGAGGACATGAAGACTTTTTCGGACATCCTCCTTCCGGGCGGCAGCCTGGGATGGGACTTCTTCCGGCCGATTCGGGAGGAGCCCCTGGATACGCTGGCCCAGGCCTTTGGAAGAACGCCCTATGGCCGCGTGGTGGCTGACGGAATCGCCCAGCTGCAGGCCCGCCGGAGTTTCGCTCCTCTGGAGCGGGGCTGTGACGATCTGATGATGGAGCTGCTGAGGACCTCCAGCCGAACCAGCTTCGGCGTGGAGCCCCTGGTGGCCTATGTGCTGTTGAAGGAGTTCGAGATCCGGAGCGTCCGGGCCGTTCTGGTCGGCAAGCTGAACGGCCTGCCCCGGGAGAAGATAAAGGAGCGGTTGCCCGGTGCCTACCTCTAATGTGGCCGTTTTAGGGGATCGCGATTCGATCCTGTGTTTCAAGGCGGTGGGCGTGGACGTCTTTCCGGCGGCCGGCCCCGAGGAGGCCGCCAAGATCTTCGGGGAGCTGGTCCGGGGGGAGTACGCCGTCATCTTCGTGACCGAGCAGCTGGCCGTCGGGCTGGACGAGCAGATCCGGGAGGTGGCCTACCGGCCCCTGCCCAGTGTGGTGTTGATCCCCAACAGCAAGGGTTCGCTGGGACACGGATCCAGGCATATCCGGGACGTGGTCAAGAAGGCGGTGGGCGCGGATATTTTTGCGGAGGGCGAGGAGGAATAGATGAACACAGGCGTCATCGAGAAGGTCTCGGGCCCGCTGGTGGTGGCCCACGGTATCCCCGATGCCCGCATGTACGACGTGGTCAGGGTCAGCGAGAAGAGACTGATCGGCGAGATCATCGAGCTGCGAGGCGATAAGGCATCCATCCAGGTCTATGAAGAGACCGGCGGACTGGGCCCCGGCGAGCCGGTGGAGAGCACCGGCATGCCCCTCAGCGTGGAGCTGGGGCCGGGGTTGATCAGCACCATCTACGATGGCATCCAGCGGCCCCTGGATCTGATCCGCGAGCAGGTGGGCGATTTCATCACCCGCGGCGTGGACATCCCCGGACTGCGCCGGGACAAGGAGTGGAAGTTCCAGGCCGCGGCCAAGAAGGGGGATAAGGTGACCGCCGGCGACGTCCTGGGAACGGTCCAGGAGACGCCGGTGGTGCTGCATAAGGTGATGGTCCCCCCGGGCCTGTCCGGCACGGTGGAGAAGATCGCCAGCGGCTCCTTTACGGTGGAGCAGCCGGTGGCCGTGATCAAGGCCGGGGACGGCACGGTCGAGGTGACCATGATGCAGACCTGGCCGGTCAGGCGGGCCCGGCCCTACCAGCGCAAGATCATGCCCAGCGAGCCGCTCAACACCGGGCAGCGGGTCATCGACACCTTCTTTCCTGTGGGCAAGGGTGGCACGGCCTGCGTTCCGGGGCCCTTTGGAAGCGGCAAGACGGTTATACAACATCAGTTAGCAAAGTGGGCCGACGCCGACATCGTGGTCTACATCGGCTGCGGCGAGCGGGGCAACGAGATGTGCGATGTGCTCACCGAGTTCCCCGAGCTGAAGGACCCCCGCACCGGCGAGACGCTGATGAACCGCACCGTCCTGATCGCCAACACCTCCAACATGCCGGTGGCCGCCCGGGAGGCTTCGGTCTATACCGGCATCACCATCGCCGAGTACTTCCGGGACATGGGCTATTCGGTGGCCGTCATGGCCGACTCCACCTCCCGCTGGGCCGAGGCCATGCGGGAGA
>CAZOYL010000028.1:0-23431 GCA_964584035.1 uncultured Gemmatimonadota bacterium
GGATTCGAACCTCCGAAGGCTTCGCCGACAGATTTACAGTCTGTTCCCTTTGACCGCTCGGGAACCTCCCCAGAAGCCTTCACCGTTTCCATATAAAACAATGGAGCTGGCGAAGGGATTCGAACCCCCGACCTGCTGATTACAAATCAGCTGCTCTACCAACTGAGCTACACCAGCTAAAGTTTCTAATATACTTAGTTATTTAGCATTGTCAAGGGGTTTTTGCAATTTCTTTCTTCCCGCAGATGCCGGTTCTTTGAAAAGATTACGCCAGCGTTACCGATGAATCCGTTCCCGTCATCGGCCCTGTTTCGCGATCGTCAGCGTGTTATCTCCCCCGCATGGCTGAAATTCATCAAATCGTGTATTGGTAAACCTATTTAATAACACATTGACGTCCGCGGGTCAAGGGAAAATATCGGTTTCTAGCACTTTTCTGGCCGGGCCGGCCAGGGTCATATGACAATCACGGCCGGCCTCGATGCTCAGCTCCCCCCCGGGCATATGCACGGTCACCCGCCGGCCACATAGATCCAGCCGGCGGGCCACGGCACAGACGGCACAGCTGCTGGTGCCGGAAGCCAGGGTGTATCCGGCCCCCCGCTCCCAGATCTCGATGCGGATATTTTCCCGGTCGAGGACCTTCATGAACTGCACGTTGGTCCTTTTGGGAAACAGGGGGTGGTTCTCTACATAAGGTCCCAGTATCCTGGCCTCCCCCTCCGAGATCTTCTGGCGATGGACCACGCAGTGCGGATTGCCCATCGAGACGGCCGAGACCTCCAGGAGTTGCCCGGCGACCTTCAGGCTTTCCCGGAGAACCTCTCGCCGGGGACCGTCCACCGGAATCCTCCGGCTGTCGAAAATGGCTCGCCCCATCTCCACCGAGATCCGATCACCCGCATCCAGAATTCGGCAGGTGACCGTGCCGCCCGGCGTCTTGACCTGAAAGGGTTCCCCGGTCACCTCCTCCCGGTCCCACAGATAGCGGGCGAATATGCGCAGGCCGTTGCCGCTTTTTTCCACCCAGGAGCCGTCGGGATTGTAAATGTGAATGGAAAAGGTACCCCTCTTGTCCAACGGCTGTCGTACGATCAGTCCGTCCGATCCGACGCCGTAATGGCGGTCGCAGAGCCGGCGGATGGTTTCGGATTCCGGATCGCCCCGGAGCTCCTCGCCCTCGGCGACCAGGTAATCATTGCCCAGAGCCTGGTACTTGACCACGTGCATGCGATCAGTTCCTCCCTGGCGTGCCGATGTAACGGCCGGCGAATGAACCGATCAGGCTGACCACGATGGCGCCGAACAGGGCCGAGAAAAAACCGCTCAGCGTAAATCCGGGCAGCAGCCAGGCCACCAGGGCCAGCAGAGCCGCGTTGATGACCAGCAGAAACAATCCCAGGGTGGCCACCGTCAGCGGCAGGGTCAGGATGACGAGCACCGGCCGCACCAGCGCGTTGACCAATCCCAGCAACAGAGCCGCTACCAGCAGAGTGCCCGGCCCTCCGATCTCCATGCCCGGTATCAGGGCCGAGGCGATCCACAGGCTCAGCGCGCCGATCAACAGGCGGAGTAGAAAAGCACCCATCCGAATATCTCCTTCCATTTGGAAACGATCATCTATTTCTCTTCGGCATCCGAAGACCTGTCGGGAAGCAGGAAAAGCAGCGGAGTTCCAACGATCATGATCACCGCGCTGGCGGCGAACATCTGGCGCAGCCCGAATCTGTCGCTCAGTGCGCCCAGAAGAATAACCACCCCCGAGCGGATCAGGAAGCTCATCGACATGTAGGTCCCGTTGGCCAGGGCCCGGTTCTCCGGAAAGCTCTCCTGGACCAGGGCCATGATCACGGGAGTCGTGGAGATGACCAAAAGTCCGAGGCAGACCAGTAAGAAAAGCTGGGCCCAGCCGTGGACGGATAAAAAGATGAACATGAAGCACGGTGCAGCCATCATGGAGATCAGCAGAATCGTCCGGCGGCCCAGACGGTCGCTCATCGATCCGCCCAGCAGAGCTCCGGCCACGCCGGCCGCCTGGAGCACGGTCAGAGATGCTCCGGCATACCAGATGTCGGCACCTTCTTCGGTCAGGAATGTCGGCAGGTAATACGTCAACGATGCCTGCATGAAAGCCCTTAACAAGATGACGGCTCCCAGGGGCAGAAGGACAGGTCTCATCCGGCGCAGGGCCGGACGCCAGGGCAGGCTTCTGGCAATTTCCTCGGGATGTCCCGATACTTCCCGGACACGAAAGAACAGGACCAGGGAGGTCACCCAGCCCCCGATCATCAACCAGGGCATCCCCTTTACCGTCATATGGACGACGGCCGTAACGACCACGATGGGGCCCAACGTCCGTCCCAGCTCGCCGCCGACCATCCAAAGACTCATCCCCCGGCCCAGATTCCTTCCCGACAACCGGCCCGTCATGACCGGCCCGACGGCATGAAGACCGGCTGAGCTGCACCCGGCCACAAGGAGAAACAAGGCCACAAAGATATAACCAGGCGCCACGCCCAGCAGGCTCATCGCGGTGGCGGAGATGGCCGGAGCCAGAATGACGGCGAAACGGAGGTTGAAACGGTCGGCCAGATGGCCGATGGCCGGCTGCAACAGCGAGGGCGCCTGGATGAAGGCATTCAGCAGGCCCGCTTCGGCCTTGGTCAGGGTCAGCGCGGAGATAAATCTAGGCAGCAACGGGGGCAGAAAAGCCGTGTAGGTATCGTGGATGCCGTGACCCACCGCCATGGTGACCACGCGGCCGGTTTGAAACGTTTTATCATCGTCGTCGGGCGGCCGTCTATTTCTTTTCAGCATCAAATTTCCCCGCAGATGCGATGGCCTTGAAACCTAAAAGAGAACACCAGCCCTGTTGGGATGGTGCGACCGTATTCCGGGAATATCGCTAAAACGCACTTAGAGACGACCGGACAGAAACAGTTCGATCCGCCGGCGATCATAAAATCCGCCAGGGTGATGCCCAGCAGATTGAGCAGGACCGTGCCGACGGCCACGAAGATCAGGGCCACCGCCTCACTCCGGGAGTGAAATCCTGATTGATAAAAGATCTCAGGGACACAATTCTCGGGAGTAACCGTCCTGGCAAGAACCCCGCCAGCACCGATAAGCTTGCCGTATCTCCTCGACACGCCAGAAGCCATCCCCCGCCCTGGCCAGCTGGAGCTCCGTCCACCGGCCGCCACAACACGGGTGTGATGATGAAGATCAGTCTTTCATATCAAATCCCAATCCGGGCGCGTTGGTCGGGAAAAGAATCCCATCGCGCAGAATCACCGCGCCGGCGCTGGGATCACCGATCAGATCCAGATGTCCGTCCAGATCGGCGTAGGCCACGTTGGGTCGAGCCAGGGCGAAGTGCAGTCCGGCGGCGATTCCCAGGGCCGCCTCGTCCATGCACCCGACCATCACCTCCAGATTGGCCGAGCTGGCCACGGCATTGATCTGCAGAGCTTCAGCGATCCCCCCCACTTTCATCAGCTTGACATTGACCATATCCACCAGATCCCTCCGGGCCAGACGAAAGGCGTCCCGTAGACTCATCAGGCTTTCATCGGCCATGACGGGGATAGATGTCCCGCTGGTCACCCGTCCGAGAAGACCCGGCTGGCCCTTGGGAGTGGGCTGTTCCACCAACTCCACCCTGGCCGGCTTGGTCTGTACTAAAAAATGCAGCGATTCCTCAACGGTGTATCCCTGATTGGCATCGAACCGTAACTCGATCTTTTCACCCACCATCCGACGCACCTCGACGATGCGTTCGATATCCGTCTCGACGTCCTTTCCCCCCTTTATTTTCAAAGCTTTGAATCCATCCGCCGCCAGTTCCTTGGCCCGGGACACGGTTTCTTTCACCGGCAGAATACCGATGGTCACGCTGGTCTTGAAGCGATCGCGAAACCCCCCCAGGAGCTTATAGACCGGCATCGAGGCCACCTTACCCATCAGATCGTATAACGCCATGTCCACCATGGCCAGGGCGGCGGATTGAGTTTTCAGGCGACGCTTCAGTCTGGACATCTGCAGGGCCATGCGCAACGGGTCGGTATTCATCAACGTGGGAGCGATAATATCTTTAGTAGACTGGAGGACACCCTCGGCCGTTTCGCCGGTGATCTGCATATCGGGCGCCGCACATCCATACCCGACGATTCCCCGGCTGGTCACGATGCGGAGAAAAACATTGGTGGCGGACTCCACCGTTTCGTAGGCGATGGCATAAGGCTCGGCCAGGGGCATGGTCACCGGCCAGGCCTCTAAATGGCTCACTTTCATCACGGCACCTCAGTATTTCCTCTGATAGATTTCCTCCAGCGTCATGCTCTTGAGATCTTCCACCAGAGCCACCAGATGAGCAATCATGACCCGCCAGATCTCCTTCCCTTTTTCCGCGCTGGCCTTGGTGGGATCTCCCAGGACACCATTCGGGGAAATTTTATTCACGTAGGCGTACCAGGGAATATTTCGCCGGGAGGTGAAATTCAGATACCGGCTGGAGAACTTGGGAACCCGTTTGACCGCCAGATCCATGCGAACCAGATGAGGACGTACCGCCAGACTGGTGCTGGTCTCCATCTCTCCGGCGTGAATGTCATTGGGAGTTTCGATGATCCTGTCGACGTCCACCTGGCTGGTTTCCCCGCCATCCACACAGGCGAAGATGCGGGCATCGTGAGTGATCATCTGCGCGGCGAAGTTCAATGCCGGCGTGTTGCCGCCGTGGCCGTTGATGATAACCAGCTTCTTGATACCGTTCCGGGCGGCGCTCATCCCGATTTCATAAATCATCCGCGACAGGGCATTGTTGCTGATGCTGATGGTGCCTTTGAAATCCTCGTGCTCGTACGACACGCCATAGGAGATCAGGGGGAACACCAGGGGTTTGGGATCACTGCAGGCCTCAGCGATGCGCCGGGCCAGATAGAGGGCGTCGAAAGCGTCCGTGTCCAGGGGCAGATGGGGACCGTGCTGTTCGACGGATCCGACCGGCAGAATGGCGATGTCCACTTCTTTGATCCGCTGCGCCGCCTCCGGCCAGGTCAGCTCGCCCCATAGATAGGTCTTGGGCGGAGGCCCCTTTTCCTCGGAAGATCGGGTCTTTTTCATCTTGGCTTGCTCCAGTTCGAAGGCATACGGCGACCTGATGGCGGGATCCTGGAGAGGCCGGAAGGCCTGCCAGCTCCGGCCCTGACGCCGGAGAGCCCCTCCGGCATGCTGCAGATAGATGCGATACAGCGGACGGCGCAGATCTTCCGGGATGCCGTCGATCGGCGACCGTTCGGGATCGAAGCGGACTTTCAATACATCCGGATGCTCGCGGGGAGCCTTCCGCTTCCCCGGCGGAAGCTGGATGAGGCCCTTTTGCCATAACATGAAGGTCAGCTGCCGTGCGCCGGCCGCCTCCTGGTTAATTCCCCTGCGGGCAAAATCATCCAGACAGTCCTGAATCTGTTCTTTGCGGTACCCGCACCGTTGGGGCTCGGCATCCAGGGCGATCAGCATGCTCACGATCCGCCGGCATTTCTCGCACCGGCCGCAGGGACGAATCCGGTCTCCCTCCTTGTGTGTCGCATGACACGACATCTGCTGACGCTGCAGTTTCGGATAGCGCTCCGCCAGGGTCTTCTGTATGAGTATCTCTGAGAGAGGTCGAAGCACGGAGAACTGGCTGACACCCCACCCCTTGCGAAGATAATACCGCGACAGGGTATTGTCGAAATAGCGGCTCTGGTCGTACAGCCCATCGTAGTGGCTGATGCCCTGAAAGGAGGTCCGTCTGGTGGTATCGTATTCATCGCCGATGATCAGCCGGCCGATTCCGCGCCGGCGAAGCAGCGGCAGGGCCCCGAACAGAAACACGGCCACCGTCCACAGACGGATGGGATAATCGTCGGATCGGACGGAGGCGAAATCCTGCCGCACGAAAGGCATGTGGCGAAGCATCCAGTTGAACACACGGTCGGAGTTGACCCATACGCGAGCCGTGTTGGGGACATGCCTGTGAAAGTGACGGTATGCGTTCAGGGCGGTGAACCAGTGCCGGCCGGACTCATTGATGAAGATGGGATGGGTTTCCCGTCCCAGCTCATTGAGGAGACCATAGCTCAGCAGGCTGTCCTTCCCGCCGCTGGAAAGAATGGCGTGCCGGGAACGATGGGTGGGCCACAGTTTCCATCCGGATCGCCCCTGACCGCTGGCGATGTCAGCAAATTCCAGCGAGGCCGTCGAATACCGATCGCGATGAACCGGGGTCATTCCGGCCGCCTCATCTTTCAGGAGGGGATTCGGCTGCAGGAATTTCTTGACATAAATTTCCCGGGCGGTGTTTTCGCTCATATCGCCGATGAAGCGTCTATCGGTTTCATCATAGACGCCGCGGAAAACGATGGACCGGCAGAACAGACCGTAATTCATGGCCACCTGGGCGGCCATGACGCTGGCCAGGTTGTGAGACATCTCATCCTGCGGGTCGAAAACATCTTCTTCGAAACGGTAGATCAACTCGGTCCGCTCATCACCGCCTTTCCAGACCAGCCGGTAGGGAGCGACCATCCGGCGGCGTTCCAGCCGGACCGGCCCCACCTGGAGACTTTTGAAAACCTGCAGGTCGATCTCCCGGGAGGCATCAACGCGTTGTGTCGGCATCGTCCTTCTCCTCAAGAAAGCGCTCCAGCACCTCGGCCAGACCGTCGGCACCATCCGCCAGCACGTCGAAGGCCGGCAGGCCGGTCTGGCGTTTGATCTCGGCGCAGGCGGCCGCAATCTGCTCAGGCGAAAGATTCTCGTGATTGACGGTCACGGCCGCCACCGGTTTGCCTGAGATCACCTCCAGAGCCTTTATCTGATGGGATAACGGCTGGATGGGATAGCCCGGGAAGCCATCGTACTCCTTTCTGGCTGGAGCATGCTGTAAAACGATCACATCGGGGCGGCCGGCGGCGATGATCTCATAGCCCCCGGGGTAGGCGGGATTGAGCAGTCCCCCCTGGCCCTCGATAAGGATGACGTCCGGGTGAGCCTGGTCCCAGGCCATCCAGACGGCGTGCTCGATCTCGCCGGTGAGAAAATCATTGATCAGGGAGTCGAGAATGATGCCGTAGCGGACGCCCTGCATCCAGGCCGTCTGGCCGGTTCCGACCAGTTCGACACTGTGCCCTCTTTGTTGAATCGACTCCAGCAGGATCCAGGCGGTTGTTCTCTTGCCGATGGCCGAATCGGTGCCCAGAATGGCCACTTTCAGCGATGCCACCTGTTCGATCTTCCCGGAGAAGAAATGAAGCTGGCCCGGCGAAGGCGGCTTGCGTATATCGCGGATATGAACATGGTGTTCCGCCGCCAGGGCGTCCATCTCAGGGTCCTCGGAGAGATAATCGTGGAGACCGCAATCGATGTTCAGCCCCAAACGGATAGCTGCCTTCACGTCGGCCCGGGCCGCCGGACTGAGGCGTCCGCCGTCCGGAGCCAGGCCGACGACCAGATGAGTGGCCCGCGACTCTTTCTCTGCCGATGCCCTGACGGCCTCCTCGATGGCTGAATACATAGGTATGCTCTTGGGCTTCCCATCGATCACCCGGCCGGCGTCCTGGCCGGCATAACGGGCATCGACCACCGAGAGAACTCGATAGCGCCGGGTGAAACGCACCAGCCCGTGGGCGGTCTTGCCGTTGGGCGTGTTGTAGGCCCCCTGGCAGTAGACGATGGCGTTGCCTTCCGGAAAAGCGCTCACAGTTTCCTCCCGGTCAGGATGGCCACATAGCGGTCATTGGGCAGCGGCTCTTTACGGTGTTGCTCGATAACGGCGATCAGCCCGGCCGTGGAAGCCGGGAGGACATTGAGCCCCTCCCTTTCCCGGACCAGGCGCGAGAAGGCCATCATGTTCTTGTCGGAGGCATCGGCCGCCCAGCCCCGGGTCTGACGGATCGCCTGCAGAGCGTAATCGCCGTCGATGGAGCGCCAGTTGATCAGGGGCTCATTGATCTTCGTCTCGCGGATCTGCTCGGGCGGCAGGTCCTCGCAGGTCGGCAGGTTCTTGAGAAAGGCCTGCACGATGGGATTCTTCCGGTACGTCGACCCGGCCACAAAGCGCGGCATCCGGGATATCTTGCCGCGACGGTAGAGGCTGAGGAATCCCCTGAAGATGCCGGCCAGGGTGGTGCCGTTGGAAACCGGCACGGCCACGGCCGCGGGCGCATCGCGCAGCTCGTCGTAGATCTCGTAGGCGATCTGGCCGTAGGAGCGCAGCTGGAGCACCGTGTTGGCGCCCCCGGGATTGGCGTCGTACACCTCATTCTTTTCGGCGAAGCCCTGAGATTCCTCCACCGCCTTCTCGTAGTCACCGGGAATACGGACGATCTCCGCGCCCAGATCGGTCATCTCCTTGATCCGCTGGGTATGATAGGACTCGGGAAGATAGACGACACATCGCAACCCCCCCAATGATGCCGCCAGCGCCACGGCCACGCCGTAATTTCCGCAGGTGGCCATGGTGAGGGCGTCGAACCCGCGCCGGAGAGCGTCTCTGGCCTGGGCGAAGGCGATCCGGTCCTTCTGCGTGCCGGTGGGATTACCCCCCTCGAACTTCAAATAGATCTGACGAAATCCTACCTCCCGCTCGATATTGCGGGCCCGCAACAACGTGGTGTCCCCCACCTCGGAGTCGATGATGTCCTCATAGGCCTCCATCCGCTCTTCGAGAGGATAGGTCCTGTCGGCGGCGATGCGGCGGAGCTCCTCCACCTCCTTGGCGATCTCGAAGACCTGCCCGGTGGCTCCGTCCATGAGTTGAAAGACCGCCTCTTCCGAAGGCGGTAGTTTATCCTGGTTATTCTGATCTGTCATGACCTCCCCCTCCTGAGAGGGATCTGTGAGATGAAACTCTATAAAAAAGGAAGCCAAGAACCGCATCTGCTCACCGTGAGACCGATCTTGACGGCTTCTCCCAGTCCACCGGTCCGATGGCGAAGCGATAGCGCAGTCTCGGCAGGCGCACCTGAGCGTCCGGGGCGATCTGCTGCATTTCATCTCCCGGGACGACTTCCGGTTTTGGAACGAATCCGATTGGCCGGCTGGTCGATGGACCGCCCTGCTGGCCAATGGGCCGGCTGTTACCGCAAGGAGAATGATATAAGCACCGCTTCGATCCCGAGCAAGCTATTTCTCGCCGATGCCTTGTTTTTCTTCAGGGCCCTGGCACCCTGAGAGCGGCAGCCGGGCGCAGCGACTTGCTCTACCGGCTGCCGTACAGGCTGTATTCCCAGGGTCCCAGCGTCAGGGAGGCCCCCTCCTGAAGATCGACATCCCGGCCGGTGAACACCTCGCGGTAGGCTCCGATGAATTCCCGGCCCCGCAGAGAGATATCCAGGCTCTTGGGGGTCAGATTGAAAATCGCCAGGAACCGGCTGGTGTCCTTCTGACGTAAACAGGCGAAGACCGCCTCGTCATTGGAGGTGGCCACTCGCCGGACCCTCCCGCCCCACTGCCCGTTCCACAACGCCCGCTGGTCCCTCTTGAGATGCAGCAGAGTGGTATAGAGCTCCGTGAAGGGATGGTCGCGCCACTCGATGAGGTCCTTCTCGAAAAATTCCAATCGCCTGTCCAGACCGGCCTCCTGGCCGCTGTAGATCAGGGGCATACCCTCCAGGATGGCGGTCAGCACGGCCATAACCTCGGCGCTCTCTCCCAGTCGCTCGAAAACCGTGCCATTCCATGAATTCTCATCGTGGTTGGAAGTGAAGTTCATGCGCAAGGCATCGGCGGGATACCTCTGCCGCTCGGCCTGCAGATAGCGGTCCAGATCAGCCGCCGTTCGAGTGCCCCCGGCGATGCCGTTGATGATATGATAGAGGGACCAATGATAGGTCATGTCGAAGGCCCGCCGGTGAAACTCCGGCCCCTCGGCCTCGGCCAGCATGAAGACGGGCTTGATCGCTTCCAGTTCGGTTCGCGCGCGGTCCCAGAAATCCATCGGCACCATGCCGGCCACGTCGCAGCGAAAACCGTCGATGTCCATCTCCCGGACCCAGTAGGCCATGGCAGCGATCATATAATCCCGCAGGGCGGTAGAGTGGTAGTCCAGGTCGATGACGTCCGTCCAGTCGGGCACGGGGGGAAAGAATCGGCCTTTGGAATCTCGCATGTACCAGTCGGGATGTTCAACCGCCAGCGGATTATCCCAGGCCGAGTGGTTGGCCACCCAGTCGATGATGACGTACATGCCCATGTCGTGGGCGGCATCCACCAGCGTCCGGAATTCCTCGGCGGTGCCGAACTCGGGATTGACGCCGTAATAATCCCTGACAGAATAGTAGCTGCCCAGGCTGCCCTTGCGTTGCTGCTGGCCGATGGGATGGATGGGCATGAACCAGAGGATGCCCGCGCCCAGGTCCCGCAGCCTGTCCAGATGCGGCCGGAAGCCCCGGAAGGTGCCCTCCGGCGAGTACTGCCGAACGTTGACCTCGTAGATGGCCAGATTACGGCTCCACTCGGGATGGGTCACCTGACTGGCCGGCGCAGCGATCGCCGGCTGCTCGACCACGGCCGTACCAGCGCCCCGGCCGTCGGGCGACTGACATGAGGGCAAAATCAGCAGGACGGCCAGAAGGAAAAATAGAAAAAGGTAACTCAGTCGGTCTTTCTTCGCCATACAGTTATCCTCCATGAAGGATCTGCTTTTTAAGGATAGGGATCAAGCCAGACAAACAGATTCTTCTCCGCCTCGCACGCTCAGCGGCTCATATCTGCGCCCTTCTCCGAAACCGCCCCACCAGCCACATGATCAGGGCCGCATGATAGGCCGTTCCGATGCTCAGGGCGACCCACATCTCCCCGCCCCTGTCCATGGTCCAATAGGCCCTGGCCCACCAGTAGCTGGGCATCAATCCCAGTATCAGCTGCCAGTCCGAATGGATGAAATAGGCCGCCACCGGGCCCACCAGGAGCACGCCGAAGGCCTTCATCAGAGCCAGGCCCTCCAGCTTATTTCCGGCGAAGGCGGCCATGACCAAGGCCAGCAGCGGGGCGAACAGACTGCACAGCACGGCGATGGGGATCAGCCGCGGCAACGCGGCCGGCGAGATCAATCCGGTCAGGGGCGTGCAGATGAGCACATGGACCGTGCTCAGCCCGATCATCAGCGACAGGCGGTAGCCGAGGAATTGGCCGCCGGAGGCCGGCGTGACACCCAGGGCGGTGAGGATGCCGTCATCTCGCTCATCCAGCAGCAGCAATCCCATGACCACCCCGATGATCATGGGGATCTCCATGATGAAGAAAAAGCTGACGATCAGGTCATGATAGGGAACCAGATCGATGTCGTACACCTGTCTCAGCCAGACCGTCAGGCCCGGGGTGGCAAAACGAACCAGGAGCACCATCAACCATGGGACCAGGGCCAGATAGATCAACAGCGGGTCCCGGCGCAGGTTGGACAGGTCGTTTCTGGCCAGCGAGAGGGCCAGTCGCATCAGGCCGTTCCTCTCATAGAAAAGGTCAATCGCATCAGGCCGTTCCTCCCCTGCCGATCAGATGGCGATCGAACCGCCGCCGGACCAGCACGGTCAGGATGGATATCCAGAGAACTTGATAGACCGCCGCATAGACGATCTGCCACGGATGAATGAAAGTAAAGGCACCCTGGAGCAGCAGCAGCGAACCGTGGGTGGGAATCAGATAGAAGGCCGGAGACCGCCACCAGCCGAAAAAGGGGATCAGCGGCAGGTAGAGAACGACGACGTAGAGCTGCGAGGGGATCATAAACCGGCTGATGGAATCGTAGGGTGCCACGGCATAGACGCCCGCCAGCAGGTTAATCATGGCGCAGAGAATCACACCGGAGGCGAACAGAACCGTGTTGAAATGAGGGCTGCGGCTGCCCAGGGCCACGGCGAAGGAGATGATCATGGCCAGCAGGGTCAGGGTCACCAGCCGGGCAGCCAGAAACTCCCGGAAACGAAGCGGTGAGGTCAACAGGGCCGTCAGGGTCCCCTCGCCTTTTTCAAAAAGCAGGCTGCCGGCCATGAAATAGAAACCTACCACCGCCAGATCGACGAACACCACGAACGGCACGGCCGCCGCGAGGGCGCCGGGCCGCAGAGAACGCAATACGGCGATCCACACCAGGGCCATGAAAACGGCGGCATAGAGAAATCCATAGCGCTGCTGTAGCCTCCAGTCCAGGCGCATGAAGGACCACAGCCGTCTCACGACAGGCGCCTCCCGGTGAGCTGGATGAAGACGTCCGCCAGAGTGGCTTCCTGGGAATGAAGGGTCTCGACGGATTGGCCGCGCAGCAGGGACAGAAACTCAGGATTATCGCCCAATCCTTCCAGGGGAAATTCTTTCTTCTCGATCCGCCGGCCGCTGACATATTCGACGGCGACGCGACGCCGGCCGTGCCGGATCTTTAGATCCCGGGGCGAGTCGGTCAGAATAATTCGGCCGTCGAGAAGAAAGGCCACTCGATCACAGAGTTCATCGACCGTCACCATATCGTGGGTGGTCAGAAAAACGGTCCCCCCCGCCGTGCGCCGCTGCCCGATGATTTCCCTGATACGTGCCGCTCCGGCGGGATCCAGTCCGGCCGTCGGTTCGTCCAAAAACAACAGCTTCGGGTCGTTCAACAGGGCCCGGGCGAAGGTCAGGCGCACCTGCATCCCCTTGGACAGCTGCCCCACGCGAATGTCGGCTTCCTTGCGCAGGCCGACCTGGTCGAGCAGGTCTCCTATGTTCCCTGCGGTACCGGTGTAAAGCGAGCCGAAAAATTCCAGGTTCTCCCGGGCGGTCAGCTTTCTATAGAAATTGGGGCGCTCGAAGCCCACCCCGATGTGCTCATAATACTCCCCTCCCCAGGAGGACAGCTCCTTCCCCCAGACGGTCACTCGACCGGCGTATCCATGCAGAAGTCCGGTGAGAACATTCTGGGTGGTGCTCTTTCCAGCGCCGTTGGGTCCCAGGAATCCGAAGATCTCTCCGCCGGCGATGTCAAACTCGACTTCATCTACAGCCCGCGAAGCTCTTCCGGCATAGGTGTAGCTCAGTCCCTGGACCTCGACCACGTTGTCGCTCATAGCCTCCCCTATTCCGGGACCCGTTCCCTCAGCCGGCGGATCCGCTCCGGAAACTGCGGTCCGATCTCGGTGGCTTTCTCGAACTTCTCGGCCCATGACAGCATCTCACGGGCCCGGTTTTTCTGTCCTGATTCGATCAGCGCCTCGCTATAGCTCAGGGCCGCGGCGGTGATATTCTTCACCAGCTGGCCGGTGCCCACCCGGCGCACCGGACTGCGGTCGGCCGGGCTGACCAGCGGGCCGGAGAAGTCGCCGGGATCGATCTGTGACAGGCAGGCGTCCACCATAGAGGTGTCTATCGCGCTGGAGACCGGTAACGGAAACCAGGAATAAAAGGGCCCGAAGAAGCACAGGTGATCTCTGGTGTCGCGGTCAAAGGCGCGTTCGCCCACCGTCACCGAGACGGCGATGGGCCTGCCGAACTGCCCGTCCCGGCGCTGCTGCATCCATCCCCGGATGATCTGGTCGGAGACGAACACCATCCGGCCCTGTTCATCCTGACGGGCCTGCAGGCTATCCAGCCGGGTGTCCTCCACCGGCAGGGAGAGCCCGCAATGATCGCGTAAATAGCGGGCATACCAGGCGGTGTTGAGGAGCGAACGGTTGACGACCACGACATCGCTGCGAAAATTCTCCACCTCCTGCAGGGCCACGGCCGGATACGTATCCATATCACCATTGGTGATCAGCACGGCATTTCTGGGAAGATGGCGAAGCATCCAGCGGTTGTAGGCCAGCAGGGCCGGTGTGAAGAAACCGCTCCGGGCCATTCGCTGCGACGCTCTGTTCACCATCTGGCTGTTACCGCGGTGCATGGCCTCCACCCAGATCCCGGTCCAGACATTGCCATCGTTGGAATCGCAGGCTGCAGCAGCCTGCAGATGATGCCAGGTGCTGTCGAAGTCGGCCTGGGCCCATTTTCCATACATGGGATTGTACGTCGAGGCCAGCACATCATGGGCGAAGCTGTGGCAGGGCTCCAGCTCCAGAGCCCGGCGAGCGGCCGTGATGGCCTGCTCCTTATTCCCCAGCCGGCGATAGGTCTCGGCCAGCCAGGCATGGGCATCGGGATCACCCTCGAGCGCCTGTGCCGCCCCTTCCAAGAGAGGAAGGGCCTGCTCCAGCTGGTTCTGCCGGTACAGAGCCTGCCCTTCTTCCAGACTTGAGGTCTTCTTCTCCCCGCAGCCGGAGAGGACCAGAAGAAGGGCGAGGATGATGATCGGGGACGTCTTCATCACGGGCCGGTCGAAAATACGTTCCCTTAAAGATCGAATGTTCATGGCCGTCTCCTTCTGAAAAAGGGTTTCGGATTTCTTGTTTCGGGTTTCTGCTTTCCGATTTCGGGATTGGGGGCTCGAAAAAAGAAAGCCGTGAAATTCGATCAATAATAAATCGGGATGTGCGATTCGGCCGTCGTTCTCCCTCACGGCCGGACCAATCTCTCAAACTCCGGATCATCCCTCAGCCCGGCCAGGTCTTCATCGCCGGCGGCCTGTGTCTTCAGCTTGGGATTGCTGTCCAGCGATCTCTCCAACGCCTCAAGGGCCGGCTCTCTATAACCGGCGGCCAGCCGGATGACGGCCAGATCGTAGAGCGCCTCGGCATGCTCCGGGGCCAGCTCGGCGGTGCGCTCCATATGAGGCAGCGCCTGCTGGAACTTCTTCTGAGTGAACAGGGTCCAGGCCTTGTTCCAGGCGTCGTTGATCAGGGCCAGCCGCAGCAGGCGGCCCAGCTCCCTGAAGGGCTCGGCATGATCGTCCACCCGGATATCGATGGCCCGATCGGTGTAGCCGCCGTAGCCGGCTCCCTCCCTGACCACCAGCAGGGCGGCCGATTGCTTGCCGCGGGAATCCCCGCCGGCCTCCTCCCCGGCCGTCAGGGCGGCATACAGCCGCTCGGCCAGGGCGCCCCGGGTCTCCAGAAAGGCCCGCTCCATATCCGCCACCACCGCCTCTCCGGCCAGGATATTCCCCTGGATGGCGTAATCGGGCCCGTTCCGGCCCCCGGCCCAGGAGAGACAATCCGCTCCGGTATAGGTGGCCGAGAGCCCCTCGTCCGAGACGATGCCCAGCTGGCGCCGGGATGGATCCTCGTCGCCGCGGATGAGCACATCCACCGCCTCCCGGGGCGTCAAGCCGCTCTCCAACAGGTCCAGGCCGCGCCAACCGAAAGAGGTGTTGGCAAAGGCCTGGGTGGCCACGGCGCCGACCCCGACCCGGGCCCAGGGGACCACGCTGCCGACGGCGAAGAACCGTGAGGCCACGGCCACACCCAGCTCACCGGCGGCCCCGTCACGAGCCACGATGGAAAAGGTGGCCGGCCCGCAGTGTCTCATGTCATCGGTTAAGTCATACTCGTAAGAGCTTGCATTGCATGCTATAAACAATAATAATAAGCACAGCACCGCCTTTCCGGCAGGCTGCCCGCCGCAGGATGGTCTGATTCGCCGGGATGCGCTCATGTCGGCCTCCTTTCCCTCACCTCAGGGAAATATCTCGCGTTCCGGACCGATCAGCTCCAACCACGGTTGCGAAATGAACCGGTCCTTGAATCCGCCCATGGCCCGGATCTGGTAGCTGCGATACCCGGGATCGTCGGCCAGCTCGAAACAGCTGGCGCTATAGCCGGAGCTGTAGCGGTTGTATGCCCCTACGATGCGGTTGAACAAACCGGGGCCATTGTCGGGATGCTCTCGGGCCTCCAGGTAGCAGAAATAATACTCCATAAAGCCGTAATAGAGGCTTCCGGAGATGGAGCAGTATCCCCGGCTGTCGAAGAAATTGACATTGAGCAGATCGTCGGGATCGAACGATGACCGGGCGATCTGGGTGATGCCCCAATCGTCCAGCCGGTTGTAAGAGCCCCCGCTGACGATCACGAAAAAACGGTCGCCGACTCGCAGATAGTGCTGCCATTGGCTCTCCTGCCAGGCCAGGGTTTTCAGGGCCCGCAGAAAATACGCTCTCTCCTGTCCCTCGAGCCGGTCCTCGAAGTCGGTCAGCAGGGTCGTGCCGATGCGCTCGATGAGGTCGCGGACGGCGCCATAATATCGCCCTCTGGCGGCGGGATCGCGCCACTGCTGTGCCGTCAGGGCATAGTCCAGCTCGACGTGGCCCCGGCACTCGGCGTCGATATCGGCATAATGCCGCCCTCGTCCGGCGGTAACCGCCTCGGGAAAGGTCCAGCGGTCGAACAGATCGCGGACGCGGGTCTTCGTTCCCAGGGCGGGTTCCCCTGAGGCGGCGGCCGCCGCTGAGGCGCTATCGGGCCGCGGGGAGCCGCTGAAATCCCGCTGCCACAGCTCGGCCGGCTGATCGAGCCAGGGCATGGGGGCCGATGAGGTGACCCGGCTGACCGCATCGTCGGGATGGGCTGTCATCTGATCCTCCATGGTCTGCCGGGAAGCGGCGCAGGACATGATCGTGAACATGAGACAGAGGGCCGCAATAAAAACTCGATCCGGGCGCCCCCGGTTTCCGGGCCGACTCTTCCCCACCCCATCGGGCTGTCTTCCTCGCAGCGGCACCATCAGTCCCCTTTCTCACGCAGCAGCACCGGCAGATCGACCTTCGGGTCGACCGAGATCACAACCGTAAAATCTAATCGACTCGATAGCAGCCCTTGCCGGGTATGACATGCCGCACGCCTCCTCGGGCGTTGACCACGTCTCCCGGGCGGCGGGGAATGAGATGGAAGTGACAGTGCCAGATGGTCTGTCCGGCATCGGAGCCATCGTTGATGCCCACGTTGAAGCCGCCGACGCAGTCATCCTGCGAAAGGATCTGTGACCGCATCCGCGACAGCAGCCGGTGACAGGCCAAAACCTCCTCCCCGGTCAGATCGAAATAACTGCCCACATGACGACGAGGAATAATCAGCGTGTGCAGCTTGGTGACCGGAAAGCGATCCCGAACGGCGACGGCCGCTTCGTTTGCGGCGACGATGCGTTCAGCGGGCAGCCGGCAGAAGGGGCAGGCGGCGTCATCGATACGGTTCGTCTTTTTTCCCGATGCCCGGGGCATATCGTCGGCTTTCTCCACCATGCTCTCTCCTTTAGCAAGCATCTTCCCGAATCGGTTATTTCCCCTCCATGAGAATTCCGACCGGTTTGAGTGACTCGATGTTGATGCAGATGATCTGGATGGTGGAGGAGATCGGCACGGCCAGAACCATACCAACCGGTCCCCAGATGAAGCCCCAGAAGACCAGGGAGAGAATCACCACCAGGGGACTGAGATTCATGCTTTTCCCCACGATCCGGGGCTCCACGAAGTTCCCCATCGTCGATTGCGTGGCGACCAGCAGCAGGGCCACCCAGATGGCGGGAAAAAGCGATCCATGCTGAACGAAGGCCACGAAAATGGGCGGCAGGGTGGCGATGACCGATCCGATATTGGGAATGTAGTTCAACAGAAAGGTCAACAATCCCCAGACCAGGGCGAAATCGACCCCGAACAGCAGCAGGATGAGATAAACCAGCACCCCGGTGGCCAGGCTGATGAGGGTTTTCGTGATCAGATAGCGCTGCACGCCGCGGTTGATGTTTCCGAAGACCCGGGAGATCCGGGCGGCCTTCTCCCCCGGAAAGGACTGCTCGATCTTGGAAGCCATGTTCTGTTTGCCCAGGACGATATAGAGGGTCAGGATGAGGACGAAGAACAGGTTGGTCAGGAAATTGATAAACGAGCCCACTATGGAGCTGATGAAAGAGGTCAGGGAGAGATCCTTCCACACGTCGGACCATTTCACCTGGCGGAGATAGGACTGGACTTGCTCGTGAGGGATCTCCAGCCGCTGAATGGTGCTGAGATAGAGATCTCGAAAACGGTCGGCGTATTTCGGGAAACCCTCGGTGAAGGAGGCCAAGCTGGCGAAGATGAGGACGCCCAGGGACCACAGCACAGCGAAAACGATGATCAGGCTGATGATGATAGCGAGGAATTTGGGGATTCTCAGGCGGGTGAAAAATTTCACCATGGGCTCGAAGATCAGCGACAGAAAAACGGCGATGAGCAGGGGCTTGACGATGACCTGCAGCTGCCGCAGGACGAAACCCGAGGCGATGATGACCAGCAATCCCACAAAGAAGGTGATCAGCCGGTATTCTCTCAGGGAAGGGATCGAGCGCAGTCGGCGATCGTCGTCGGACATGGCGATTTCCTTTCTGACGATTTCCGTCTTGTCTCATCGGACGGCATCGACGGGGCGCATCATCAGCGGACGCCATCGCCGCCGATCAGCATACCACACCGTCGATCGCGGCAGGACCGGCTCGGCGGATCCGGTCTCAGGCTCGCAGTGTGGCCGTCAGGCGGAGAGGACGAGCCAGCAGATCCAGTGCGGCGTTGATATCGGGGAGAACGATGCCGGCCGCCTGCAGCGTTTCCGCGGCAGCGCCCTCCTGTTGAAGGACGGTCAGACCCAGGACGGCCTCCTGCAGCATCAGCCGGTCATTGCGGCCGTTGCCGATGGCCACCGTCTGCTCCGGGCCCAGCCGGCGGACGATGTCTCGTTTGGCCACGTCCTGACGCTCTGCGGGCAATATGGTCAGCTCGCAGGGCAGCCCGGTCAATTCCCCCTGGGCCCGGCCGAAGGTGTCGGCCGTCAGTACGCGGATGTGAAGTCTCTTGGCCAGCTCGATGAGGCGCTCCCGAACGCCGGGAAGAAGCCTTCCATCACAGGCCAGAGTCCCGTTGAGATCCAGGACCAGATGCTCCAGGCGCAGCGCTTTCCATCCGGGGATGGTTATCTCGATCATCCTGCCGCCCTTCCTTGATTCATTGGAATGCGTGTATATAGATCAGGCTGCCGTCCTTGAGCCGTTCCACGATCCGGCCGACCGCCGGTAACGGCACAGCCGGACAACCCCAGCTGCGCCCCAGGCGGCCGCCATTCTCGAAGATGGACCCATAGCTGGCCCAGGTGGCACCATGCAGGACGATATCCCGCCGGAAGGCATTGTCGTTGACGCCCTCTTCCAGGCCATTGAGTCTCAGGGCCGGGCCATAGTCTCCCTGGTAGGCCTCGCCGGTCAGGAAAAATCCCCGGCAGCTTTGATGCGAACCGATTTGATTGGACAGCTCGGTGGCGTAAATAAAACCGGAGTTCTCCCCATGGGCGACCAGATAGCCCTCGACCTCTCCCGTCTCCAGATCGAGGATGTGCATCCGGCGGGCGTATGAAGGCCGCGTGAAATCGATGACGGTCAGGTACCGCTGGTTGTCGATGGTGTCCCGATGGGCCCGGTAGTATTCCATGGCCCGCTCGCGGACCGGCTCCGGCAGGCGCTGGACCGCGGCCAGATGAATGGTCCAGGTAACCAGTAAAATGATGAATGTGATGAGAAGTGCTTTGATCATGATGATGATGGCCAAAAATGGAAGAGTTTAAAATCTCTCTTGATACAGTCGCCTCACCACACATCCCTTCGGCTGTCGTTTTTCGATGGGCTTACCGTTCACTCCCGGCTGCGGGTCCGTGCGGTAGACCTCATGGTTGATATCGGCTGATGAGTTCGGTCAGCTCACCTTTTCCCCGTGTTTTCCAATACCGCCAGGGCCACCTTCTCGGCCGTGATGGGCATGGACCGGATACGGATTCCCAGGGCATCCTCGACCGCGTTGGCCACGATGGGAGCCGCTGGAATCATGGTATGTTCTCCCACACCGCGAGCCCCGAAGGGCCCGTCCGGCTGGGCCTCCTCCACGATGATGGGCACGACCTGATCGGGAATATCTTTCGCAGTGGGGATTTTATAATCTGAAAAATTGGGATTGAGCAGTTTCCCCCGATCGTCAAAACGCATGTCCTCGTAGAGCACGGTGGACAGGCCCTGCAGCATGCCCCCCATGATCTGCCCGCGAACCAAATCTGGATTGATGGCCTGGCCCACATCCACGGCCAGGACGGCCTTGCGTATCCTCATCTTGCCGGTCTGCCGATCGATCTCAACGATTCCGGCCCCCGCTCCCACGGTATAGTGAACATTGGGATGCCCCCCCTGGCCCGTTTCCGGATCTCCGGTCGCCGATGTGAACTCCGGCATAAACATGCCGCTTCCCTGGATCGGCCCGCCCCGGAAGGTGCCATCCTCGATCTGAATCCCGTTGATCACAAAATCTTTTAAAGGAATATTCATATTCTTTTTCGAGCGGCATCTGACCGATTCATCTTTCAGGTATAAGGTGTTCCGGTCCACGCCGTGAGCCCGGCAGATCGTCTCGAAGATCTTCTCTCTGGCATCCAGCGCGGCCCGTTTCACGGCGTTGCCGCAGCTCCAGGTGATATGCGAGGCCACCGTCTGCCACTCATAAGGATTCCGGTCCGTGTCGGGCGTCAGCACCCGGATCTTCTCGACGGGGACGGACAGCACCTCGGCGGCGATCTGGGCCATGACGGTCAGGTAGCCCTGTCCGATTTCCATGCCCGATACGGTGATGTTGATGCTTCCGTCCTCGTTGAATTTCAGAAAAGCGGCCGAGGAAGCATTGGGCGGCATGGCCGGGGCCTTCCAGAACAGGGCAAAACCCTTCCCGATGGATATGTGCGGAGCAGATGGCGTTTCCTTCTGACCCCAGGCGACCTCCCTGGCCACCAGATCGATGGCCCGCGACAGACCGCTGGGATTCATGGCAGCTCCATAGGGCAGGACATCGCCTTCGCGGATGGCGTTTTTCTTACGGAAGGCCACCGGGTCCATTCCGATCTCCCTGGCCACCCGGGTGATGTGCGATTCCAGGCCGAAGTGAAACTCGGAATATCCGAATCCCCGGTAGGGGCCTCCGGGGGGCAGATTGGTGTATATGCACAGCGAGTCAATCTTGATGTTGTCAACACGATAGGGGCCGGTGGCCGAGAGGCCCGCGGCGTTGACGACGTTGGCGCCATACTCGACGTAAGCTCCGGCATCCCAATGAAGATCGTGCTCCAGCGCGGTGATGGTTCCGTCCCCGGTGACCCCCATCTTCAGCCGGGCTCTGAGCGCCTGGCGCTGGTAGGTATTGTAGAATTCCTGCTGTCTGCTCCAGCGGACCTTCACCGGATGCCCCCGGACCGCCGTGGCCAGAGCCGCCCCGATGATCTCCATGGTGACCCCGGCCTTGCCCCCGAAGCCTCCGCCCACATAGGGCGTGATCACCCGAATATCCTTATGCGTCAGGCCCAGGGGTGCCAGGGTTTCGGCGAACAGGTGACGCTGCGTATAAGGAGACTGCGAGGCCGACCAGAGGGTTAATTTCCCGGAATGGTCCTGCCGCCCGACGATCACGTGCGGCTCGATAGCGCAGTGAGCGTACCGGGGCACCGCATAGGTATCCTCGAGAATAAAGTCGGCCTCCCGGAACCCTTTCTTCACATTTCCCCTTCTCACCTTGCGCCAATGAGCGATATTGGTCTTCTCCCGGGGAAAGAACCAGGGCACATGGGGGTAATCTCCCAGATTCGGATGCAACAGCTGAGCATTCTCCTCAATAGCTTTCAGCGGATCGAAGATCGCAGGCAGCTCCCGGTAGGTCACCCGGACCCGCTGCGCTGCTCTGCGCGCGGTGCCCGGATCCCTGGCGATGACGGCGGCCACCTGCTCGCCGACGAAACGCACCCGGTCCTGAGCGAAAACGTAGCGGTCTTTCATGTACAACCCGAAGGTAAAGGGGAAATCCCGGCCGGTGACCACCCGGACCACTCCCTCCATCTTTTCGGCCGCCGAGGTATCGATATTCTCTATCAGGGCGTGGGCATGAGGGCTTTCCACGATCTCGGCAAACAGCAGATCCGGTCCGAAATCGAGGTCGTCCACAAACCGGGCCGCACCGGTAACCTTCTCCAGACCATCGATCCTGATCTGTGAACTTCCTATATAGGTATATCTGGGCATGATGCCGTCCCTGTGCTTATTGCTTCGATGAGGCCGACCGCCTGGAAGCGACCTCTCGAATGGCTTTGATGATCGGCTCATATCCGGTGCACCGGCAGAGATTCCCGGATATGGCTTCCCGGATATCCTCCTCCGAGGGATGGGGATTCTTGTCCAGCAGCTCGGCGGCGGCCAGCACCATCCCCGGGGCGCAGAAACCGCATTGGAAGGAATTATGCTTCACAAATGCTTTCTGGATCGGAGCGGGTCCGTTTCCGGACAGCCCTTCCACAGTGGTGATCTCGCGGCCATCCGCCTCAACAGCCAGAATGAGACAGCTCCTGACCGTCTTTCCGTCCAGCAGGATCGTGCAGGATCCGCAGTCGCCCCGCTGGCATCCGATCTTGGCGCTCTTCACGCCGACTCGAGATCGGAGCACATCCAGAAGGATCTCGCCGTCCTCCACATCCAAAGGCCATGTTTCTCCGTTCACCTTCAGGACGATCTTTCTCTTCACCTCGCCTCCTACAACATGAATGACCCATAGGGAGGTCCCTTGCCGGAACATCTCGATCTGGCGATTTTCAGACCCCGCTCCAGCATGACCTTGATCATATGCCTGCGGTACTGTTCGGTGGCCCGCAGATCGGTGATCGGGGCGATTTCGCCGGTCACCAGATGCTGAGCCTGGGCCAGTACCTCGGCGGTCAGCTCTTTTCCATCGATGAGCGCCTCGATACGCGAGGCCCTCACCGGTGTGGGAGCCACAGCACCGAAGGCCACCCGGTAGCGATCGTCCGGCATGGCCAGCACGGCCACGCTGGCCTGGGCCAGGTCCTCGCCCCGATATCGTCCCAGCTTGAGATACGATCCGCCGCATCCCCGGCCGGGCAAAGGCAGAAACAATTCGGTGGCCATCTCTCCGGTTTCCAGGGCGCATTTCCTGGGTCCGCGAAACCAATCGGCCGCAGAAATTACTCTCTCTCCACTGGAGCTCATCGCCCGGATGCGGGCCTGGGAAACCAGCAGGACCGGTCCGCTGTCGCAGGAGGGCACTGCCGAGCAGATATTTCCCAGCAGGGTGGCCCTATTACGGATGCCCGGCGAGGCCACCGTTTTCGCCATTTCGAACACTAACGGCAGCTTTTGGCGAATGACGTCCGAGTCGATCAATTCGCTGAAGGTTACCAGGGCTCCAATGCGGATCTCGCGCTCGACGACATCGATTCCTTCGAGTTCCCCGATTCCCTTGATGTCCACCAGGATTTCCGGAACGACGAGCTCTTCGTCGATCCAGGGAATCAGATCGGTTCCACCGGCCAGAATCTGCGCCCGTTGACCGGCCTTCGAGAGAATCCCGACGGCCTCCGGGAGGCTCTCCGGTTTGAGATATTCAAATTGATGGGCCAAAGCCATGTTGAAATCCCCTGTCTCCCTGTCATTCATCCGGCAGCATGGCCACGATCCGGCACATGGACGATTCCAGCTCGATGCCCCG
>CAZOYL010000029.1:0-23308 GCA_964584035.1 uncultured Gemmatimonadota bacterium
GGCCAGGCTGACCGAACCATCCCGGTGCACCTGAGCATGGGCGGCAGCAGCGTCCAGAGACCACCCCTTGGCGCCCAGACTGACGCCGTAGAACATCGAGGCCACGCCCATACCTCGGCGGCAAGATGACCGGGCTGCAGGAGCGGCCCGGCGCTCCTGCCAGCCGCTTTCCTCGCGGGCCTTCAGGAGGGTCTCCTCCAATCCGACACTTTCTTTTAGAACCTGTCCGGTGGCCGTGGACGAGCCGACCCGCAGTCCGTTCTTCAGCCGGATCTCGAAGGGATCCATGTCCAGCCGACCGGCCAGCTGATCGATCATGGACTCATGCGCAAAAGTGACCTGCGGAGTGCCGAATCCGCGAAAAGCCCCGTTGGGCGTGCTGTTGGTATAAACACCGTATGTATCCACCCTGACATGCGGGATCTGATAGGGTCCGGGAGCATGGACCGTGCTGCGATAGAGAACGACCGGAGAGATGGTCGCATACGCGCCGGTATCGGCCACCACCCGTACCTGGGCGCAGAGAATCCGTCCATCCCCTGAGGCGCCCATCCGGTAGGTGGTGGTCATGGGATGCCGTTTACTGCTGCGCCGCAGATCTTCTTCCCGAGTGAGGATCATGCGAACGGGCCGACCGGTCCTGGTAGCCAGCAGGGCGGCGAAGGCGCAGATCTCCGAGGGCACATCCTCCTTTCCGCCGAAGGCTCCCCCCGTGGTGGTCTGGACGATGCGCACGCGGTTCAGAGGCCATCCCAGGACACCCGCCACTCCCTTCTGGACATAGAAAGGACACTGCATAGATCCCAGAATGGTCAATGAGCCATCGCCCTGGGGCATGGCCAGAACGCCGAGAGTCTCCAGATAGGCATGTTCCTGACGTTGTGTCTGGAAGGTTTCTTCCAGGATGAGGTCCGAACTGGCAAAGCCCTCCTCGATGTTCCCTTTTCGGATTTTCAGATGGGTATGGACGTTCCCCCCCGGATGAAGCAGCGGCTCGGAATTTTGCAGAGCCTCCTCGACGCCATCGATGACCGGCAGCGGCTGGTCATCGACCCGAATGAGGTCAAGGGCTCTTTGGGCTTCCGATTCCGTTTCAGCGGCCACCAGCGCCAGGCAGTCACCGATCCAACGCGCTTTCTCCTGAACCAGCAGCGGCTGATCCGGCAGGATCACGCCGATCTGGTTGTCGCCGGGAATATCACCGGCCGTGATCACGGCCCGGACACCCGAAGCCCGTTCTGCCCGTCGCGTATCGATGTTCTTGATGTGCGCGTGGGGCCACCGGCTGAACAGCATCTTGCCGATCAGCATGCCGTCCATCTTGATATCGGCTACATATGTGGCTTGACCGGTGACTTTCGATCTGGCATCGATCCGGGATACCGGCCGTCCCACCAGAATATCTTCCAGCCTTTTCATCCAGCACCCTTCGACGGATCTTTTCGACAAGTACGTCAAACGGGATGTTTCAAATAATACATCTTAAAAATATATTTCTAATAAAGTCTCTCAAACGGGCACCTCCGCCAGGCACGACTGCTCATCAAATCTTTTTCTGGCCAGGTAGATTCCATCGCCGGCCGAGCTGCAATATTGACCCCCGCGAGCGATGATCTTTCCGCGAAGCATGGTCATCATGACGGCCCCTCGCCCGGCAAAACCCTGGTAAGGGGAAAAATCGGTCTTCATGTGCAAATCATCGGCCGAAATGACGAACTCCTTATCCGGATCGAAAATCACCAGATCGGCATCGCTGCCCTCCCGCAGACAGCCTTTTTGCGGGTACAGGCCGAAGATCCTGGCGGGATCGGCCGACATGACAGCCACCATCCGGTTGGGGTCCAGATGCCCGCCGCCGACTCCGCGAGAATGGATCAGCATCAGGGAGGTCTCCACTCCGGGCAGACCGCTGGGCACCCGATCGAAACGATCACCGCGGCTCCGTTTCTGTTCCGCGGTGAAAGGACAGTGGTCGGTAGAGATAACCGACAGATGTCCCCGGGCCAGCCCTCTCCAGAGGGCCTGCTGATCGTCTGCGGACCGCAGCGGAGGCGTGGCGATATATTGAAGGCCGTCCTCCCGTGCATAGACACTTTCGTCCAGAAGCAGGTACTGCGGGCAGGTCTCCGCCCATAGCGGATCTCCCCTTCGTTGGGCTTCCCGGATTACCTCTACCGCTTCTTTGGTGGTCACATGGACGATATAGAGAGCCCCTTGCGCCAGATGAGCTATCGCCACCGCCCGTTGAACGGCCTCCTGCTCCACGATATCAGGTCTGCCCTCGGCGTGGGCGGCAGGATCGGCTCTCCCGGAGCGGATCAATTCATCGGTCAGGGCGTCTGCCAGCGAGCCGTTTTCCGCATGAACCATGACCAGCGCGCCGGCACCGGCACACCGTCGCGACACGGCATACAGCTGGCCATCATCGACCATGCGGCCATCACGCCCGTAGGCCAGATAGAGCTTAACGCTGGTGACACCTTCCTCCACCAGGGCGGGTATCTCGCCAAGAATCTCATCGGTGGGATCGACGATCTCGGCGTGGAGCCCATAGTCCACAGCCACCCGGCCGTCTGCGGCCCGGCGACGCTTGTGGAAGCAATCGATCAGTGAACCTCCCGGCCGATGGAGACTGAAATCGATGATGGTGGTCACACCGCCGCAGGCCGCCGCCCGCGTTCCCGAAGCGAAATCATCCGCTGAAACAGTCCCTTTCACAGGGAGTTCCATGTGCGTATGGACATCGACGATGCCGGGTAAGATCCATTTTCCCTCGGCATCGACGACCTGTCCGGCCATCTCGCGCTGGGTGGCCTCCATCCGGGCGATGCGTCCATCCCGGATGCCGATCTCGGTACGATAGCTTCCCTCGGGCGCGATTAAAAGCCCGCCTCGAATCCATGTATCCATGCGTCAGCTCTCAGGTAGACAATCTTTCGGGCGGCGAAAAGAATCCCGGCAGAAATGGCTATCTAAATGTAAAAAGGAGCATTTGAAAGACTTTAATAATACGAAAAGAACTCTGAGCGGTCAACTGTTTTTTCAGAGTTGCTGCCCGCCGAGGCCGGCACTCCGCGCCGCGGGAAGGTATAGAAAGCTTGACAAGTAAACTCGATTATGTTATATATATATTTCAAGTATATTGATATTTATTGACGGCGGGAATGACCGGCATCGTACCGGTTTAAGACCCTGAGTGCCGGGGCTCGCCGATGAACCGTCCATCCGCTGACCGCCCCGCGGGATACGATCGAACCGGCGGCCGGCCGAAGGAGCTGGACGATGAGCGATATCCGCGTTTTACTTGCTGACGATCACACGATCGTTCGGCAGGGACTGAAGTGCCTGCTGAGCCAGGTGGATGGGATCGAGGTCGTGGGAGACGTGGAAAACGGTCATCAGCTCCTCCAGATCGTCGGCAGATTGAAACCGGATGTCATCATTCTGGATCTGTCCATGCCGGTCATGGAGGGACAGCAGGCCGCCCAGCTTCTCAAAAAGGAATATCCTCAGGCTAAAATACTGATCCTCACCATGCATAGCAACGAGGAATTCGTCTACAACATGTTCAAGCTGGGCATATCCGGCTATCTGGTCAAAAAGGCCACGGCGGAGGAGATCGTTACCGCCATAAGAGCCGTCCACCAGGATGACATCTATATCAGTCCGACCATATCACAAAAGTTTGTCCAAGAATATCTCCGCGGCACCCGTTCTTCCCCTCAACCGGCTTTTCCCGACAAGCTCACCTTTCGAGAGCGGCAAATCCTGAAACTCATCGCCGAAGGATGGGCCAGCAATAAAATCGCCAAGCATCTGCATATCAGCGTCCGGACGGTCGAGACCCACCGAAATAATATCATGCAGAAGCTCAAGCTGCATAAGGTGGCCGATTTGGTCAAGTACGCCATACGCCGCAATCTTGTACAGATCGAACCCTGACCGTCTATCCTGCCTGAGAATCTTTTATCCTAATTCTGTGAATATTTTTATTACCAGAATTACGTAGTTTTATAGCTAAATATACGTATTTCCGTCTATTGACCTTTTTTCAGGTATATATTATACTATATTAGTATCGGATAAAATTTCTTCCTTTTGAACCCCAAACTGAAGGAGGTCAGGTCATGGCTGACAAATTCGATCTGGGACGGAAAATCCACCGCCTCAGAAAAGAAAAGCTTCTTACGCTCAAACAGCTCTCCGAGATGTCCAATGTAACCGCCACCCACATCTCCGAACTCGAGCGAGGACTGGCCTCGCCCACGATCAATACGCTCTATCGCATCGCCCAAGCCCTGCGGAAACCTGCCGCCTATTTTCTTCCCACTGAAGAGGATAAAAGTTATCAGATCATCGCGGAGAAAAAGCGCCGTAAGATTTCCCGCAACGGGTACGAACTTGAGTTTTTCAGCTCCGATATGAACGATGCCAAGCTGGTGGTCGCCAATGCAAAATTCAACGGAGAATTGACCATTCACCCTTTGGGCTACCTCGGAGATGAGAAATTCCTGTCCGTTCAAAAGGGCAAGATCGAGATCGAGCTGAACGGCAATTCCATTCAGCTTGAAAAGGGCGATTCCATTCAAATCACCGAGGGGCTTCCCTCTCGCATCCGCAGCCTGAGCACCGGCGGAGCCGAGGTGCAGCTCTTCCTGACGGCCATGTTCTACATCGATCCCAAGAAACTGAAGTTTAAATCCAACGGGAAGTAGCTGAACTGCTGAAGAATAAACGGTACGTCGAAAAGCAACTGCGTAGAGAAGCGCCGGGAGTGAAGAACTCCCGGCGCTTTTTTCTACCATCCCGATGCGATCCCAGGGGAACAGCTATCGCAGCAGAACGACCTTTTCACACAGGGACAGGCCGGTCGTTTGTAAACGACAGATATACAGCCCGCTGGCCGTCATCTGCCCCCGTTCATCGGTCCCATCCCAGTTGACGATATGATCGCCGGCAGGAACGGTTCCCCGGGCTAAAGTTTTTACCAACTGCCCTCGGAGGTTGTAGATATCAAGCCGTACGGGAGCTTCCTCCGACAGAAGATACCGAATGTTGGTCTGAGCATTGAACGGATTTGGATACGGCGTATAGAGCCGATATCCTCGCGGCACGGAGGCATGCTCCTGATGGTCATCAACACCCGTGGCCGGCGTTCCTGTCACCAGGATCTCGTCAATGGCCACTCCGAATCCCTGCGGCTGTCCGGACTCGGATAGAAACCAGAACTCGACGATGACACCGGGATAACCGGCCAGATCGGACAGGGATATAACCCCTCCATCCGGTTCATACCAATAGGTTCCCCAGTCACCTCCCCAGGCATAGCCCTCGCCGGGATCCAGATTGTACCAGTTGTCCCCCATCCCATCGTACTGCCCCCAGACGACAAATTTATCGAAAACATCGGGGTTTGTGGGGTGCTCGTAAGCCTGCATGGCGCTGAGGTAATACAGCTCGGCGTCGCTGTAATTGGTCAGATCGAACATGCACTGGTAACCGACCTCGTTTCCATCGCCGTATCCCAGTGTGTCGTCACCGAGGTGGCAGAAATAGCTGTCCACCGAGGCGGTCATCCAGGTGGAGGTACCCTGATACAGCATCTGCCGGGTGACATGCCACCCATCGGGCGAGCTGCCGGTGTTGTAATCCACGTTTGTTCCCAGCGGATGCCCGGGCTCGAAACCGGTGTAAAAGACGGTGTCTCCTTTGGCCGTCGTGAGCGGCTGGGAAACGGCCGCGGACCCGGTTCGGTGCCTGACCGTCAATTCATCCTGGTGAGCCTGGGTCCAGGCGCTCCCCGACAGAAGCATCAGGACCAGGACGAGACTTACTGCTTTGGCACGACGCATCGGCCCTCCTTTCTGTTAAAACTCAGCCCCCAGAGAAAAATAGGTCTTCGGCTTGGCCGAGATCTCCTGGAAATCGGTTTTCCATGCGGCGTCGAACCGCAATACAAAGATACCCAGGTTGGCTCGGGAACCAAAACCAAACCCCGTTTTGAGATCGCGCAGATGAGCGCCCCCTTTGGTGCTGCCTCCCTTGAAGCTTTCCGTCTCATCCCAGGCCCCGGCAGCGTCCATGAACAGGGCGCCGTTCACGCCGCTGATGCCGAAACGCAATGGCCAGTGGACGATCAAGTAGTCGATGAAGGGATAACGGAACTCCAGGTTGATCAATCCGAAACGTGACCCCTGAAGCTCGTTGTAGTTGAAACCCCGTAGAGGAGTGATACGATCGACGAAATAGATATCCTCGACCGAATAATATTGATCTCCCCGATGGAACTGGGCATCGAGCCAGTTGGAGGTTCCGCCAAGGTAGAACTGGGGAGCATCCCGACCCAGGCTGGCGCCGGCCGCAAGGCGATAGACGAAATTGTATTTTTTTCGGTAGTCAATATACCGGCGATAGTCCATCATCCACCGCGAATAGGTTTGAGCGCTGTCGCTGACCCGGGGGGCATATTCGGCCGAGAGTTTCCACCGGGAACCGTTCACCGGTCCGGTATTCCCCCACAGAACGGTATCGTGAACCAGCGACGAGGACATCTGAAACAGCCGGGTGATGTCATCATCGTAGGGCGGATCATAATAATACCGGTCGATGGTCACTCCCTGGAAGGCCATATCGATACGGTTGAACTTGTTAAAGGGCCGCGAGAGACTGGCATAACCGCCGTACAGCCGGTCGGAGAAGAGCCGGGAATACTGATCGATGAAATAATTCTTCAGGTGGAATACACCGATCCCGAAATCGATCCGCCGGGGCAGATAATAATAGGCCAACTGGAAATCGCTCTCGGAGAGGGAATAGAACAGACTGGTGTATAAATAGAAGCGGTGATTGCCCAACAGGTCGCTGATGGCCAGTACCGATTCCCCCTGGAAACCGTAATAGGTGTCATATCCCATGGCGCCACTGAGAATGTCGGGCGTAAAGCGAACCCGGTATTTTCGAGGGCCCAGTGTCAGAGGTATGGTATCGGGAATGGCTTCGACGGCGGCTTCCTCTTCGATGGCGGCCAGAAGACTGTCCCCCAGAAATCCGTCCAGCGCGATGGGCACCATGACGGAGTCCTTTCCAGCGGCCGGCAGATCGTTCCCGACAGTGCTATCGGCCTGCGCGATCGCCTCACTGGAATCGCTGACGGCCCTTCCAGCGGCCGTGTCCATGGCGGCGGCAGACAGCGCTCCGAGCTCAGCTGGAGCGAATGACACCATCGATCCTTCCGGGGTCGCTGCCAGATATCTCGTCTCGCCACGCATCCCGGCCACGAATGGTGTCGGCGTCAGGGGATCGGCCAAAACCGACCCACTCAGGGGATCCTTCATCACATAAAGATCCCACCCGCCCTTCTGAAAATATGAAAACGCCAGCCGTTTCCCATCGCCGGACCACGATGGCGTGAAGCACCCTCCGAGGACATCGGTGATGGGATACTGCTCCTGCCGGTCTAAATCGGCGATATAGAGGTTGCTGATGCCGTTTTCATCGGAGGTGTAACATAATTTATCGCCCTGTGGAGACCAGGCGGGAGATCGCTGTTGGCCTTCGGCGGTCACCACCGCGGAGATCTTCCCCCCGGCGAGGTCCAGGACAAAGATATTATAATCACCGTAGGTAAAAGTGCTGTCAGCTGGTTCCTTTGGCTCGACGGGACGGTCGGAGGTGAAGGCGACGCGCTGACCGTCGGGGGACCAGACCGGTTCGACATCATCGTAACTATCTTCCATCAGACGGGTGAGCCGGCCGGTCTCGTTTTCCAGCATATACAGATCGGCCTGGCCATTTCTGAGACCGGTGAAGACGATACGTTCGCCGGAGGGAGACCAGCTGGGTGATGCGATCAGATCGAGAGGAAATTGATACTTCTTCAGGATCTTTTTATTCTTCACCCGCAAGATATAGAGGGCATTCGCTCCACTGCTCTTGGCTACGAAGACGATATGTTCGCCATCGGGAGACCAGCCGATGGAGCTTCGGTAAAAGGCCAGCGATTCCAATCCTCCGGAGCGCTCTCCCTTGACCAGACGATCCAGCACCTGTCCGTCGATAGCGGAAAGCAGGTAGATATCGGTGTAATCGCTCCGGTTAGAGAAAAAGACCAGCCGGTTCCCGTGCGGAGAGAAGGCCGGTTTCATATTGAAACTGGAGCCATCTTCGGTATGATCGGTCAATTGACGGGAAAATTCCTTGGCCTCCTGACGTCGGGCGATCTCCGGCCAGTACTGCATTCGCTGTGCCTTGCTCCACTCTTCATCCAGCTCCTTGACCCCCATGCCGATCGAAGATTTGAGAGCTTTTTCCATATCTCTGTGAAGTCTGCCCTTGCTGAGGATCTCGCCCAACTTTTCGCCGCCGTACCGACTGGCGATATACCGCACCACCGATTGTCCCTGTTTGTAGTTCATGTAGCCGTAAACCGCGTTCAGTGGGTACAGATAACCGCTGATGGTGGCGTCACGCAGAAACATATCGCTGTTCTTGTCCCAGCCCAGAGATTCATATTCGGCCAATCCCTCCACCATCCAGAGGGGCGGGATAAAAAAGTGCTGCCGCCTGATCAGGGACTCCACCACACCACCGTAAAGCATGTCCATCATGATGGCATGGGTAACCTCATGATGGAGGGTGTGCCGATAATCCTCGTAGGCCCCATTATGAGGCATCACCACCCGGTTTTTGAAGAACTCGGTGAACCCCCCCACACCCTCATCCAGAAGCTCCAGGATCACATTGGTCTGCTGGAAATCATTCTGCGATTTATAAATGATAATCGGGATGCTCTTTCGAATGTCGTGCCGCATATCCTTTTTGATGAGATCATAAGCCTGCTCGCTGTACTGAGCCACGAAATCGGCCAGCTCTCTTTCCCCATCATAGAAGTATATGTCAAAATGGGGCGATTGGAGATAATACCAATCGAAGTCCTTATATTGGACCTTGTTCTTTCCAAAATTCTGAGCGCCGACTCCGGAAGACCAACCTATCACCATGAGGCCTACTATCAGAAGCCATATGCTTCTGCGAGACACTTTGTCCATCATTTGTTTCCCTCTCATCTATAAGACCCGCCGGCCAAGCCCGGCGGTCATCAGAAATAAGCCGCCTGATGCCCGGTGAACGGGATCATTGGCGAACCCGCCGGATATCCGCTCCCAGGCCCCGCAGTTTCTCCTCGATGTGTTCATACCCTCGATCGATATGATAGATACGCAGCACATCGGTCTGCCCCCCGGCGATCAAACCGGCTAATACCAAAGCGGCGCTGGCCCTTAGATCGGAGGCCATCACAGGAGCTCCGCTGCATCCTTTCACGCCCGCGATCACGGCCACATTGCCGTCCAGCTTGATATCCATTCCCAGACGGCGAAGCTCGGGAACATGGGTGAAACGATCGGGGAATATGGTTTCGGTGACGACGCTGGTGCCGGGCGCCAGGCCCAGCAGAGTCATGAACTGAGCCTGCAGATCGGTGGGGAATCCCGGATAGGGAGCCGTGGTGATATCCACGGGACAAAGGGGAACAGCCCCCCTGACCACCACAGAACCGTCTCCTCGGCTGACCTTTACGCCCGCCTCCTGCAACTTTCCAATGACGGCGGAGAGATGATCATATTGGACGCCTTTAAGCGTCACCTTCCCCGCGGTGATGGCGGCGGCCACCATGAAGGTGCCGGCCTCGATTCGATCGGGTATCACCCGCCGGCGGACGGCCTGCAGTTCACCGACGCCCTGGATGTCTATGGTATGACTGCCGATCCCCGTGATGCTGGCACCCATGGCATTGAGCATCTTTCCCAGGGCGGCGATCTCCGGTTCACGGGCGGCATTCTGTATCCGGGTCGCGCCCGTTGCCAGCGTGGCCGCCATCATGGCGTTGGCCGTCGCTCCCACGCTGGAGAGGTCGAAATCGATGACGGCCCCGCGTAACTTTTTCGCTCTGGCTACAATATAGCCATGCTGTATATCAACCCGAGCGCCCAGGGCCCGCATGGCCTTGATATGGAGATTCACCGGCCTGGGTCCCAGAGCGCAGCCTCCGGGCAGGGAAACCCTGGCTCGGCCAAAACGGGCCAGCAGCGGACCCAGCACATAGATCGAGGCTCGCATGGTTCGGACCAGCTCATAGGGCGCTTCCATATGTGAAATACCGGAAGCATCGATATCGATCGAGTGGCCCCTCCTCTCGACTCGTGCTCCAAGGACACGCAGGACATCGGAAAAAGTGTGGATATCTTTAAGAAGCGGCACGTTGGAAAGGTGCGTCCGGCCGGATGGCAGAATCGCAGCGGCCATCATAGGCAGGGCGGCATTTTTAGAACCGCTGATCTGCACCGTTCCGGAGAGTTTCTTTCCTCCAGTGACGACGATTCGGTCCAGGATCCCCTCCCGCATGGTAGGATATGAGGCCTCTAAAAAATTAAAATACGCCTCCGGTGGGAGCTTGTCAAGTTTTCTTTTCCGCCTCCTTTTCGGTCGACCAGGGCCGAGCCGCACAGGTTAGACCGTTGTGCCGGCCCCGATATTCCGCCTATTTTCCTAACCCCAAAAAAGCCACCGGGCGACGGCAGCCCGGTGGCCAATGGTGAATATGATCGGTCTGATTCAGCGCAGCAACACCATTTTCATCACCTGGGAGTGACCTTGAGCCTCAAAGGAACAGAAATAGAGCCCGCTGCCGGCCGGCTGGCCTTTTTCCGTTTGACCATTCCAGCCGACCACGTGCCGGCCGGCCTCTTGATGGCCATCCACCAGTGTCTTGACCAGCTCGCCGCGAACGTCATAGATCCTGATCAGCACCGGCGAGGCCCTGGGGATGATATAGCTTACTTGAGTACCAGCGTTGAACGGATTGGGGTAGTTCTGGAGAAGCTGGAATTCCCGGGGCTGAGCATCTGATGACAGGGGAGCGGCTGTTACCGTTCCATGGACCGTCCTGTGGCCGTCGAAGCTGACATCCTGAAGCTGGTATTGATAGCTTTTCCCGGGCGTCACCTGGCGATCGATCCATCGGTAGCTCTGGGGGGATTGTGAATGTCCGTCCGCCGTGGAAGGGATCAGCCGTTCCGTCAGGGGCAGGAAAGATCCCTGAAAACCGTCCCTGCGGAGAATATGAAAACCCAGATTCCCCTGTTCGCTCTGGGTGGTCCACTCCAGGATCACCTCCCCCCTTCCGGGCTCGGCCGTGAAGGAGGAAAGGAAGGCAGCGACCGCGAAATCGCTCCAGATCATATCCACGGCCCGGGGTATCTCCAGATTGTAGACCGCGAGGATATAGAAATAACAGCCTCCCGGATAAGCCAGTTGAAAATCGGCCAGAGGATTGGGGTTGGGCGCCAAGGGATCGTAAGACAGGATGATTTCAAAATAATCGCCCTTCGCTCCGATATCCTGCCCGCAGCGCTGCAGCACGTTCTGGATCAGCAGCGTCCGCTGGGCGGCATCCTGTGGATCCTCGCCGGTGCGCGCAAGGATCGCCTCCAGTTCCGACCGCAGATCGGCGGCCTGAAGAAAGGCCCCGCTCAGTTCCTCCGCGGACACCTGCAGAAACAGCCAGAAGTGCCGCGTGGCGGCGTGAGAGGAAATGGATTCTTCCCCAAAGGTGATCCAACTGAACGGATCCAGCCAGTCCGAGTAGAACTGGACATCTTCGGCCGACCGCTGGACCTGATGAACACCAAAATCGCAGTGGCCCAAAAGGCCCGCTTTCCCTCTGGCAGAGCCGGTAAACAGCGCCATACAGAGAGCGATGATGAAAGACACCCGGATCGGATAGCGCTGGCGAAAAGACATGTCATCCACCTCCATACTTCGGAAAAACACCTTCGACTTTGGAGAACAGCGGTACTCCAGCTCAAGGCGGTCAGAAAATCCGTACATAGGGCAACCACCTATAACGCAAACACCATGCCAAACAGCTCAGGGGAGCACGGTTATGATTCAGGAGGGCCGTCGGCAATGGCCTATCTCTAAGGAATATTGATCGTTGCGTCGACAACCGGAGAGTCGCGAGGCCGAGATAACCTGTCCAAAGCGATGCTATTACCTGGAATTAATGAGCGAAAAGGGCATTCCCTACCCACTGTCCTGAGCAACATCTGCCCAACATCGCGGTGTGGGCCGGCTCTGAGGCGTCCTATAAAAAAATCCGCCAGTGCGCTGCCGCATTCTGACGGAAATTCTTCTTTCTGCCGGAAAGGACTTGCCTTTCATGACAGCCGAGCTATATTACTATTTGACACTTCATTACTTTGCCGGGAAAGTTATTTTTCTATCGCCAAGGAGCATCCTTTGGCAGCCGGGGATACGGTCTATTTCATATCCGACGCCCACCTGGGCGAACACAGCGATCCTATGGAAAGGATCAAGGAGGAGCGTCTGACCACCTTTTTCCGGCATATCGCGGATCGTGCCGCCTGCCTGTATGTGGTCGGAGATCTATTCGATTTCTGGTTTGAATATCGACAGGTCGTTCCCTCGGGCCATCACCGCATTCTTCACGAGCTGACCAGGCTGGTGCGCCGCGGCACGCGGGTCGTGTATCTGGCCGGCAATCACGATTTCTGGCTGGGCGATTTCTTTCCCCGGGAGATCGGGGTGGAGATATCCCGGGAGCCTGTCTCGGCTCAGCATCAGGGATTGAGTCTCTATATGGCCCATGGCGACGGGTTGGCTCAACGAGACAGGGGGTACCGGTTTCTCAAAAGAATCCTCCGGCACCCCCTGAATATCCGTCTCTATCGGTTGATACACCCGGATGTGGGCATCCCTTTGGCCAGACTGGCATCGGCCTCCAGCCGCGCCTATACCGACCAGAAAGCTCTGGAGCTGGTCAACGAATATGAACGGGAGGCTCGAAAGATCCTTTCACGCGGGTTCGACGCCGTAATCCTGGGCCACTCCCATTATCCTCTACTGCGGTCATTTGACCAGAAGACCTACCTCAACCTCGGCGACTGGATCACCCATTTCACCTATGGACGGCTCCGGGATGGAAAACTGACCCTGCAGAGCTGGAAAGGTGCCACAGCCCTACCGCAGGAGAACTAACTTCCCCCGCTTCACCTCCCCATCCCTCATCATGACAAAAAGATACACCCCGCTGGCAGCTGCTTGACCGTGATCATTGTTCCCCTCCCATTCGATCGTCCCGCCCGTCTCCGTTTCCTTCTCCCAGATGCGTTCCCCGGCCAGGGTCAGGATCGTCACCGTGGTTCCCGGCGGCAGGCCGCGAAAGGTGAGCAGGTCGTCCCTGGCCGGCTCGAACGGCGTGGGGGCTGCGGCGGCTCCCGAGAGGTCGGTGGCCGGCAGGGAAAAGGAGACCGCATCGCCGATACCGGAGATGACCGTTTTCTTCAGCGCCTGATTCCAAACGCCGCTGACGGTGAGGGTATAGACGATGCCGGCTTTCTCCAGGGCCGACAGTTCCAGATGGATCCGATCGGCCTGAACAGAATCGACCCGGACCTCGTTGACCATCCCGGATGGCTCCAGAACATAATGATCTGGCGTCTGGGCGCTGACCGGGTCCACCGGTTCGCTGAAGATGAGGTCCAGCTCACGGCGGTCGAGCAACTCCGCCCGGCGAATGAACAGCGGCTGCATCAGCTCCTCGGGCGGAGTCATAAAATCTGTACCCCCGGACTCTGACACCAGCGGCACACCGGTCGCATCCGATAGGTTGATCATTCCCAGGACATAGCCGGTCTCCGCTTCCAGAGCCCGGCTCAGGCTCAACAGCGCCCGGTGGTCTCCGCGGTCCAGAATCACCGAGGAGGGAGAGCCGACCATCTCTCGACCTGCCGCCGTCTGTATGGAATAGTGACTGGCTACCTGCGCCGAGGCTCCCATGGGCTCGTCGAATATCACCGCCAGATGTCTCCCGGTGATCACCTCCACGGAGTCAACCCGGGGCGGCGCGTTGGGCATGGCCCAGACGACCGAGGAGTAGAAACGGCTCTCCTGTCCCGCCGAATCGACCGATGTGACCGCATAGTAATACCGCTGATTCTCCACCAGTCCGCTGTCGAGATAGGTCACGCCCACCAATCCCGCCTCCAGGCGATCCAGTTGATAATAATCCAAACCACGGTAGAGATGGTAGCTGACAGCCTGCGGTTCCGCCGTCCACTCCAGAAAAACGCGGTCCCGATCCAGAGGACGGGCGGCCAGTCCCGCAGGGGGCGGCGGGGCGCCCTGGGCATCGGCCGGCTCCAGAACGATCATATCATCCGGACCGTTGAAGGCCAGCTCCATGGCTCCATCGCCGTTCAGGTCTCCCACGAAGGGATGGTACATAAAACCGCAGGGCGTATACCAGATAGGCGCAAAAACCCCCGGCTCGGTCTGTCCGAACACATACAGGTCCGGCAGGACGCACAGGACGATCTCTTTGTGTCCGTCTCCGGTGACGTCGGCGGCCGTGAGACCGTTGCCCTGTCCGCTGACGCCGGCGATCTCCGCGGACCAGACGACCTCGAAGACGTTATCTCCCGTAGGATGATAGACCATGATCCGCCAGAAGGTGGAGCCGGGATCATAGACGTCCGTCCGGTTGGCGGCCACGGCGAACCAGATTCCGCCTCCCGCCAGAGTATCTCCGGCTGCCAGGTAGCGGGTATCCTCCAAGCCGGTGCTGTCCGTCCAGGTGCTTTGATACTGATTGTCACCGGTCCATTCATGGATATAAATATCCCCATCGGAATCGCCGGCCAGAATCTCGGTGCGGCCGTCTCCGTCGAAATCGGCGATGGCGAATCGCGTCCCGGTGCTGTTGCGTCCTGTGGTGGGATTGGGCAGACTGGCGATCCGGATCAGGCTGTCGTCGGCCACGTTCTCGTAAATGACCACATCGGAACCCACCTCCACCTTGGAGACGATCTCCAGGCGGCCATCTCGATCGGTATCGGCGAACTGGCTTCCCCAGACGCCGCGCTCTGTCCACACGGGATTCAGCGCATCGGGAAAGCTGCCGGAATCGGGGCTCTCGAACAGAGAGATGCTGGCATATCCGCCGGCCAGGATCTCCATCCGACCATCACCATCGGTATCGCCCACATCCCAGACCAGGTAATGGGCCTGGCTGCGAAAAGCCTCTTCCAGTGTCCCCCCGTCGCTCATCTCATACACCAGAGCCGGGCCGTAGGTGGAGGTGTCACTGAAGGCCATGAACAGCAGCTCCCGGCGGCCGTCCCGGTCCAGGTCGGTGGGACGCTGGAATTGATAGCCCAGAGGCAGCTCATCCAACAGCAGGTATCCTCCCCTCTCGACCTGCTCGAACGGGGCCGAAAGCGCGTAATATTGTCCGCCGTTGTCATCCCGCGTTCGCAGGCCGGCGGCATTCGTACAGGCTATATAGATCTGGTAATCGCCGGCGCTCAGCTCGGCGGAAAGATCCAGGGAATGCTCGGTGCCCCAGTGGATCCCGCTGAAGATCGAGAATTCCTCCTGGCCCGAGCGGCGATAGCACACCTCCGGCAGGCTTTCATCATCGCTTCGCCACTCGGCGAAGGAAGCATAGTCCTCGCCATCCAGCCGGCGAGTTAGCCGTACGTTCTCCAGGACCGGCGGGGTATGGTCGATATGGATGACCACCCGATCCTCCACCACGCTGCCGTCCAGCTGTTCAACCTGCAGGCGAATGGCACAGGCGGTGTCGGGCAGATGAGCGACATCCTCCCAGACCATCAGGGTTTCTTCCCAGACCTGTTGCTCGATGGGCTCCAGAATAGAATGAAATTCATCCGGGCTGAGTCCCAGCCCATAGTCCAGGCGATAGCTCTGCAGGGCGGGTCCCATGGCGGTGCCCACGATGCTCACCCGGTCATCGGCTCCCCGGCCGGTCTGCGGGTTGTGGATCCGCACGCGGGTGGTTCGTTCCATGCGCAGAGCGGCCAGCCCGTCGATGCGGCCGTTTCCGGTCTGGGCATCCCAGCCATTGGGCCCTAAATCCTCGGATGAGGCGGTGATGATGCTCCTGACCTCCTCGGCGGACAGGTCCGGATCTTTCGACAGAATCAGGGCGGCCAGTCCGCTGACCTGTGCCGTGGCCATTGAGGTCCCTCCCTGAGTGCCGTAGGCATCGTCCGGGAAGGTGCTGAGGATGTTGGAGCCCGGGGCCAGCACATCCAGATTCTTGCCGAAGCTGGAAAAACCGGCCCGCTGATCGTAGACATCGGAGGCGCCAGCGGCGATGGTCTCATCATAGCCGCCGGGATAGAACAGGCCCTCCTGGTCCACGTTGCCGGCCGCCGCCACCAGTACGCAGCCCCGCGCATAGGCATAGGCGATGACATCCTGGATCATCGGCGAGATGCGCGGATCGCCCCAGCTCATATTGATCACCCGGGCCCCGTTGTCGGCGGCATAGACGATGCCGGCGGAGACATCGTCATCCTCCAGGAAGGCGCCCACCGAGATGCGAAAGGACGCCCGCAGGGGCATGATCCGGGCATGCCAGCAGAGCCCGGCCACACCGAGGCCGTTATCGGCTACGGCGGCGGCGATGCCGGACACATGGGTCCCGTGACCCAGATCATCGTCCGGGTCGTTGTCCCGCTCGAGATAGTCGCCCAGCCCGGCGAACTGGGGGGCATCGGTAAAATCCCAGCCGCGGAGATCATCGACGTAGCCGTTGTCATCATCGTCCAGACCGTTAAAATCGGCCTCATCGACCTGTCCGTTGCCGTTCAGGTCTTCACCGGCATTAATCCAGACATTCTCGGCCAGGTCCCGGTGATGATAGTCGATGCCTGAATCCACGAATCCGATGACGATCTCCGAGCTGCCCTGTTCGATGTCCCAGGCGGCCGGCATCCGCATGGTGTTCAAAGCCCATTGCTGGCTGTAGAGGGAATCGTCCGGCACGACGCAGGGCTGACGGATATAATTGGGCTGGGCCCAGACCACCCGGGGATCGGAGCGATAAGCCTGCACGGCTCCCGGAACATCGCCATCACCGGCGAAACGCAGCAGGTAAATGTTCGACAGTCCTTCTGCTAACTGATGCACACGGGGGTTCGCCCCCGGAAGGGGGTTCGCCCCGGAATCGAACCTCGGCGTCAGAGCCTTGGTCATGGCCCATACTCCGAATTGCCGGTTGAGCCGGTCGAGACCTTCATATCCGGTGTCCGACGGCCGGTCATCGGCGATCCCCTCCTGCTTCATCGTCCCCGGGATCAGCTTGATCAGAACCTCGCCGGGGGCATAGTCGGGCGCCTCAACCTGCGCCTCGGCGCCGGCCATGACGGCCACCAGAAAAAGCACCGGCAGAAGACAATGCCTCCAAGACATCGTATTCCGGCCTCGTTTCCCGGCCACACTCTTTTCGCCCGGCGGAGCGATCATCTGTCCCCCTTCCCGGCGAACGATTTCTTGACATGCGGGATCAGGCCTCCATCCTCCATGATGCCCATGACGAATTCAGGAAGCGGCGGAAAAGAAAAGGTCCCTTCCGGTGAGATGATCTGGCCGGCCGACAGATCCACGGTCACCTCCTGGCCGGCCTCGATCGCCGCGGCCGCCTCCGGCACCGTCAGGGCGGGCAAACCCTGATTGATAGCGTTGCGATAGAAGATGCGGGCAAAGGATACGGCGATAATGGCGCCCACTCCGGCGTACTTCAGGCAGGTGGCCGCCTGTTCCCGGGAGCTGCCGCAGCCAAAGTTTTTGCCGGCCACGATCACATCGCCCGGTTTCACCCGGCGGACGAAATCGGGGTCGAGATCTTCCAGCGCGTGTTGGGCCATCTCCTGCGGATCGCTGACCGTGTATGTGTATTTTCCGGGAAAGATGACGTCCGTATTGACATCATCGCCGTATTTCCAGGTATTTCCTCGTATGGTTTTCACGTTCCTCCTCCCCCGGCCCCGTTCAATGGGCCGGCCTGTCGCGGGGATCGACGATCGTTCCGGCCACAGCCGAGGCCGCCACGGTCGCGGGGCTGGCCAGAAATACGGAGGCTTCCTTGCATCCCATCCGGCCCTTGAAATTCCGATTGGCCGTGGAGATACAAACCTCTCCTGGGGCCAGGACGCCCTCGTGGGCGCCCAGACAAGGCCCGCAGCCGGGATTCAGGATCACCGCCCCAGCGGCGGCCAGCGTCTCCAGGATCCCTTCGGCGATGGCTTGACGGTAAATCTGGGCCGAGGCCGGCAGAATCAGCAGCCGAACCCCCGGCGCCACCCGGCGGCCCTGCAGGATCGCCGCGGCCGCCCGGAGATCGTCCAGACGGCCGTTGGTGCAGGTCCCGACCAGGGCCTGATGAATGGTGGTTCCGGCCACTCCGCCGACCGGCGTCACGTTATCCACGGTATGCGGCATGGCCACCTGCGGCTCAAGGTCTGTGACATCGTAATGGATGGTCCGCTCCAGATCAGCATCGGGATCGGAAGCCACCGCCTCCCAGGATTCCTCGACGCGGCCCCGGAGCCACTGCCGGGTCTTTTCGTCGGCCGCCACGATGCCCGCCTTGGCGCCCATTTCCGCCGACATGTTACACAGCGTCATGCGGCCGGAGATGTCCATTTCATCGATGGCTGGTCCGCGAAATTCCACCGCCCGGTAAAGGGCTCCATCGGCACCGATATCTCCGATGATGTGCAGAATGAGATCCTTGGGAAAAACGCCCGGCTGGAAAGTTCCTTCGACCTCGATGACGATCGTCTCAGGGACCATCAGCCAGATCTTTCCGGTGGCCCAGATGACGGCCGCCTCGCTCCGGCCGATGCCGGCGGCGAAAGCCCCTAGGGCGCCATAGGTGGTTGTATGAGAGTCACTTCCCAGGATCAGCGAGCCGGGAACGACATGGCCCTCCTGGGGAACCACCTGATGGCAGATGCCCACGCCGACATCGTAAAAATGACGAATGCCCTGCCGGCGGACGAACTCTCTGATGATCTGATGGTTGGTGGCCGTTTTCTCGTTGGCGGCCGGGACCACATGGTCCAGAACGATGACCGGACGCTCCGCATCCCAGACTCGCTCCTGACCCAGCTGGGCGAACTTGCCCGAAATGGCAGCCGAGTTGTCATGGGTCAGGATGACATCGGGGCTCACGGTGACGATCTGTCCCGGTGAAACGGTCTCAAGGCCCGCTTTTTGAGCGAGTATCTTCTGACTGATGGTCTGTGAAATCGGCATCACTGCTATCCTCCGGAAAAAATAACAGGCTTCGAACCCGGCCGGCTGCGGGCAGACGAAAAACGAGAAGGCCCCCGACCGGATCTGCTGATTCACCGTCAAGGTATTCGGCCAGCAGCGGGGAGTCCTCGAGCGGCCGGTAGAGACGGCCGGCCTCGTCCTCCAGACGGAATAGGCCCGGTGACCACCGTTCGATGCCGTCCGGAACGGTTTCGAACCGCACCGTGACCATGACCAGCTGTTCTCCGGGTCCGGCCCTCCGGTTTCCCCAGCGCTCGGCCCGGTGCACTCCGGTCACGGTCATATCTCCCGCCGGCAGGAATGTGTTCCGTTCCCGCAGCAGCCAGATCACCACCAGCAGGGCCGTCAGGTAGACGGCGATCCGGATGATGGTCGCTCGAGAGAACATGATCCCTATGGCGGCCCCCCGCCGCGTTCGCGTTTCATGATCGCCAGCAGATCTTCCGGCAAGCTCTGGCGGTTCTCTCTGGTCACCAGCCTGACCGAGACGTCCCGGCGCTGACGGATACGGTCCAGAAAGGACGTGGACCGCATCTGCAGGGTACCCAGTACATCCTGGGGAGCATCTAGGGCCCGAATGACTTCAGACTGAAAGGACGGGCAGTAGTTTTCCATGCGGCCGATCTCGTCCATGACGATCAGATCGGCGGACTCGATCGCCCGGCTCAGAGCCGGGATGCCCACCCGTTCCATGTCCGCCGTGTTGACCCCGTAATGACCGACCCGAAAGGGGCCGGAAATATCGATATGGGCCAATACGCCCTCCTGCCCGGTATCCACCGCCCGGATGCTGAATCCCACGCGGCGGCCGCCGCGGCGGATCTCCTGGGTGGTGAACCCGCCCATTCGGCCCTCGAGATTCTGCAGCACGTACCGAATGATGGTGGTTTTTCCCACTCCGGGATAACCGGTGATGAGGATATTCATGGATTCCGGTCCCCCCCAACGATGGCCCAGGAGCAGCTGATGGGTATCCCTAACTCCCTATTTCTAATCAAAATAGCTACAAGAACCGGCGATGGCAAGAGATTTTTACCGTCGGTGGGAGAGATAAATGCGGGCGGACGCAGAGAGGGTCCGGAGGATCGGCAAAGCGGTTCGGAGCACACAGAATGTTCACCGGTCGGGCACAGAATCCGGACGGTCGGGTCAGTCTTTCTCGGAAGGCACGATATGAGGGGTCACGAAAATAACCAGATCGGTTTTAGTCACCTCCTCGCGGGCGAACTTGAACAGATGCCCCAGCAGCGGGATGTCTTTCAGAAGGGGCAGACCTTTTTCCAGCCGCTTGGTGTCCTGAGTGGTCAGACCGCCGATGACGGCCGTCTGACCATTTCTGACCACCACGCTGGTCTGAGCTTTCTGGGTATTGATGATGATGCCGGCGCCGGGGTCAACCTCATAGGAGCTGCGTTCCGGCAGCAGATCCATCAGAATAGAGTTCTCGGAGGTGATATGGGGCGTCACCGTCAGTTGGGTTCCCACCTGAGTCATCTGGGTGATGACGTTGCCGGCCTCGTCCAGGACCTTCAGGGGGATCTCCTGCCCCATCAGAATGGTGGCCTGTTTATTATCCAGAGTGGTGATCTCCGGGTGGGCCAGAATCTCGGCCTGGTTGTTGCTGACCATGGTGGACAACAGGGCGTCCAGATTGATGTTATCCTTCATGGTGCTGTAGGTAAATTTTCCCAGAACCTCGGAGACCCCACCGGTGGTGGACTGCTCTCCGCTGCGGCCGTTCTGGATGACGGTCCAATCGATGCCCATCTCGAACAGCGCTTTGGAATCGATCTCGAACAGCTTGGTCGAGATGGTGATCTGCGGGGTTTCCTGGTCCAGCTCATCAATGATCTCGGTCACCAGATCGAGATTGTCAGACACATCGGTGATAATCAGCGCGTTGGTCCGCCGATCCACGTCGATCCGCCCCCGGGGCGAGAGCACCGATACCAGCGCCCCCTGGATCTCCTCCGCCGTGGCGTGTTCCACTGGGACGATACGATGTTCCAGCTGAGTCAGGTTCTCTTTGTCCTGAAGATATCTCTGCAATTCCAATTCGGTGCTGTAGAGCTCATCCAGCGGCAGCACACGAATATAGCCCTCCTCCTCCAGAGCGGCCAGGTGATTGATCTTCATGATGATCTCCAGCGCCTCACGCCAGTTGACTTCGCGAAGCTGGACATCGACCACGGTGCCTTTCACACTGGCACTGGCCACGATGTTCTGTCCGCTGAACTCGGATAGAAAACGCAGCACGGCCAGCAGATCGGCATTCTGCAGGTTGAGGGATTTGATCACCTTCTGCGACCCGCCGCCCTGCGGCCCTCCGCCGCCCTGCGGCCCTCCGCCGCCCTGCGGCCCTCCGCCCCAACCTGCCGGGGCCAGCAGCAGAAATAGCCACAGGGTCACAAGAGTCGTCCTGACAAACACCTTTGCCGATATCATGGTTTTTTCCTCATGGGAAGGACACCTACTGGGGAATTTTAAGAATGACCGTACGATCCAGGCCACGGCGGTTGAGATAGAAAATCACCCGCTCCGCCTCGATGCGGGCCACATATCCGAAAAGAACCCTGTCTCCCTTTCTGAGGACATAGCCGTTGTCGGCATCGTCCTGGGCCAAAGCCCGATATCCATCGACTCCCTGGAGAATGCCGACGATGGAAAGTTTTTCCACATCCGGCAACGGCGTCTGCCCGAACTCAACCTTCTGGGTGGCCGGCAGGGGGATAAAGGGATCTCTCCGGCCGTCGCTGTGATAGGAGACCGGCTCACGAATGCCCAGGGCCAGCAGGCGGGACATCAGCGATCCCTGAGGAGCTTTCGAGTTAACCGTATCCGGTGGCACTTCCTCCGCTACCGCTTCGACCGGCAACGCTTCTGCGGGCGATACTTCGACGGGCGGAACCTCGACGGTGACCGCTTCGACCTGACCGGCAGACGCTTCATCATCCGCAACGTCGGCCGTCGCCCTCGACCCGGTTTCTCCATGTTCCAGAGCCGGGAGAACACCGGGTTTTTTATCGGGCGGCCCCTCCTCTGCGGCCATTCGGGGCGGTCGCTGTAAAACAACCGCCAGACCGTTTTCCAGGGCCGTCATCTGGAAGGGCAGCAAGCTTCGGAGATCCAGGACAATCCGTACCACGGGATCGGGATAGGGACGATACTGGCTGGTCCGAACTCGCTGGATCGCATCGGTCACCGAAGGTTCATATTGATAACGATCCAGGGCATGAACGGCATCGGCCAGATCGATCACCAGCCGGGGCGGTGATTCGTCTATGGTGAAGAAGCTGTATTGCGCCGGGCCATCGGTCTGGATGCTCATCCGAACCTCACCGGGCAAAGCGGAAAAAGAAAGACCGGTCACCCGATAGGCGGCCTCTAAAGGAGAGAACCATAGGGAGACCATCAGAGGCATCATGAGCATACCCGGCCATTTCCACGATAAGGCCCGCTGAGATATGATCCTCGTTTCGCGGCAGCTCAATGATCTTCCTCCTGCCCAGGGATGATCTTCTGGGACAGACTATAGGTGGTCAAAATGAAACGGCTGCTGATGCTGGGTCCGACGATCTCGGTCTGTCCTTCTTCCGATTCTTTTTCCGGAGGCAGGGCTATGATGTCCAGATCGGAGACGTCGACGATGATGGGCAAATTGGCCACGTTGCTGAAAAACATACCCAATCCGTGATAGCTGGTTAACATCTCCACCTCATAGGGGTTCTCCGTGTAGAAATCCACGGTCGAGGAAGGCATCGGGGAAACGCGCTCCACGGTGGCGTCCACCTTCCCCTTGATGCGATGGAGATCCTGGATGAAATCGGACATGTTGCGCTCTCTGGGCAGCAGAGTCTCAACCACCTCCCACTGCTCTTGGAGCTGATCGTATTCCTGCTGCAGGGATACCCGGCGGGCAGCTTGCCGTTTGGCCGTTTCCAGAGAAGTTTTGAGATGCTGGAGTTCCTCAGATTTTTCCTTTTTTTGTACCACAATGGGGCGGTACATCCCGGTATACCAGAAATAGATCCCCACACAGAGGACCAATATGGCTAAAATCAGGATCAGTACTTTTGTATCTTTGATAGTCATCAGTATTTTTCAATCCTATGCGTCCGCCTGGAGGAGAACAAGCGCAGCC
>CAZOYL010000030.1:0-18155 GCA_964584035.1 uncultured Gemmatimonadota bacterium
AGCGGCCAAGACGGCTACCTACAGCTGGTCGGAGACCCATCCCATCGCCACCTACCTGATCTCTCTGGCCGTCTCCAGATACGCCACCTTCAGCTATTGGTATTACGGCGAGGAAGACACTATGGAGATCGCCTGCTACGCCCCCCGGGAGGATTCCGCCGACGCCGCCGTCGACTTTGCCAATTTGCCGGAGATGATCGCCTGCTACAATGAGCTGTTCGGCACCTACCCCTTCATAGATGAGAAGTACGGCATGGCCACCTTCCCCTGGGGCGGAGCCATGGAGCATCAGACCTGCACTTCATGGGGATTTACCCTGACGGGCAACAATTACTACGACTGGGTGGTGGCTCACGAGCTGGCCCATCAGTGGTGGGGCGACTGGGTGTCTCCCGACAACTGGAAGGAGATCTGGCTCAACGAGGGCTTTGCCACCTATTCCGAGGCCCTGTGGATGGAACACCTCTACGGCGGCTCCGGCCTGCGGGCCTACATGCAGGAGATGCAGGACTACTATGTCGGGTGGGAGAACGGCAGCGGCCAGAGCTTTCCGATCTATGATCCGCCCTCCGGATACCTGTTCTCCGCCACCGAGTATGAAAAGGCCGGCTGTGTGCTGCACATGCTCCGCTTCGTGGTGGGGGATTCGACCTTCTTCGACATTCTCAGAACCTACGGTTCTAACAATGCTTACGGAAATGCCGTCACCGCCGATTTCCAGTCCGCCTGCGAGGATCTCTCCGGCCGGGATCTGGACTGGTTCTTCCAGCAGTGGATCTATCAGCCCGGGTTTCCCCGGTTCTCCTTTGCCTGGAATTACGAGCTCGAGAAGGAGACCGGGTACCTGGTGAATATCTCCCTGGTTCAGCAGCAGCAAAGCGGATCCATCTTCGAGATGCCGGTGGAGATCGGCATCACCACCGGTTCGGGAACGGCTCTGGACACGGTGCTGGTCGATGAGGAGGCCGAGCAGATCCAGCTGGTCGTCGAGGAACCGCCCCTGGGTGTGCAACTGGATCCCAATGAGTGGCTGCTGTGCGAGAAGGAGGAGGTCCAGGTCACCGAGCCCATTCTGGTGATGGACCAGTACACCATCGATGATTCCGGCGGCGACGGCTGGCTCAATCCCGGCGAAGCGGCCGATTTGATCATCTCCCTGGAGAACCAGGGGACCACCGCCTGCGGGATCACGGGCGTTTTGCGAACCAGCGATGATCAGGTGACCATCCTTGACAGCACCGCCAACTTCGAGGAGATCCGCTTCTACCAGAACGGCGACAATGCCCTGACCCCATTCATCCTCTCGGTCTCCCCGGACGCCTCGCCCCACTGGGCCCATCTCACCCTGTCGCTGTTCGCCGCCGGCGATGACCAGGGAACCACCGCCTTCCGCCTGCCCGTCGGTGTGCCCACCGTGCTGCTGGTGGACGATGACGGCGGCCAGGATGAGGACTTGTTTTACACCGGAGTCCTGGACAGCCTGAATGTGCTCTATGATATCGTCGATATGGACAAGACCGGCGGAGGCGGCAAGAGGGATTTCCAGTCCTTTGACCTGGTCATCTGGTTCACCGGCCTGGAGACGGAAAACACCCTGACGGCTGCTGATCAGGACAGCCTGGCCGCCTTTCTGGACGCCGGCGGAAACCTGCTGCTGGCCGGCAGCGGGTTGGGCAATGATCTCGGCGCCACCGCTTTCTACAGCGACTACCTGCACGCCGTCTGGGACGGCGAAACCTCCTCGATGCTCCTTCAGGGAGTTACCGGAGACCCCATCTCCGAGGGACAGCTGGTCGTCATCCTCAACCAGGACGGCCAGCAGGACCATCTTTCTCCAAATGAGGATGCCGGGACCTCAGTCTGCTTCAACTATCTGGGCGACGGGGCCGCCGCCATCCGGCATGAGAGCGATTATAAAACGCTCTATTTTGGATATTCGCTGGAGTACACCCGCAGCGACAACCCCAGCGCGATGACGCCTCACAAGCTGATCAGCGCCATCCTGAACTGGTTCGGGGGGGTCACGCCGGTGGCCTCCGAAGAAGGGTCGATCGCCGCTGTGCCGGAACGCTTCGAGCTGAGCCAGAACTATCCCAATCCGTTTAACGCCTCCACCCGGATCACCTTTGGAGTGCCCCGGGCCGCGCCGGTCAAGCTGACCATTTTCAACATCCGCGGGCAGCAGGTCCGCACCCTGGCCGGCGGACAACGCCCGGCCGGACGGCATGTTCTGCTGTGGGACGGCCGCGATGACCGCGGCCGGCAGGTGGCCAGCGGCATTTATCTGTGCCGGCTTGAGGCGGGCCGTCAGCGCCGCTCGGTCAAGATGCTGCTGTTGCGCTAAGGGACGGAGTCGGCCATGATCTGTCCGCGCTGCCGTATCAAGATGGACGAACAGAAACGCAGCTTCCACAAACAGCGCAAGTGGATCTGCCGCCGCTGCGGCCTGGTCAGGATGCAGGAGGTCGGCAGGAAGCCAAAAAAGAATTGACATATCAGACCTGATCCTGTACCTTACCGGGGTATCAATCCATGGTTCTTTTCCACCAGAAGTGAGAAAGGAGCGGAACATGAGAAAGCTGATCGTTCTGGGCATCATGGCGGCGTTGATCGTCAGCAGTGCATGGCTGTTGGCCTGTGGCGGCGGGGGCGGCGAGAAGCAGTCCGGAGAGGAGCCCGAATCGAAGTCTGCTGAGGAAACGGTGGTAGCCGATAAAGGTGGTAATGCCGGCGGAACCGACTGGAAGGATATTCCCATCTATTCGGGGGCCAAGCCCTTTGACAGCGAAATGGCCGCCCAGATGTCGGCATCTATGAGCAGCATGGGTGATAAGGGCAGCTCGAAGGTGCAGCTCTATAAAACCGGTGACGATTATGAGAAGGTGGTCTCCTACTACAAATCTCATATGTCCCGCAAAGGCTGGAAAATGGTCATGGACAAAGAGGAAGAGGAGGGCTGGGGCAGTATGTGGCAGAAGAAAGACGGCGAGATTCTGGTTCACGTGTCCGTGGTTAAGGATATCGAGGGAGAATGCGGCATCATCATCGGCCGGCACGAGGGCAAGAAATAGCGGCGGATGCTTTACAGGAGGTTCATCGAGAATACATCTGCCCGACAGATATGGCATCGACGGTTGGGCGGAAGCCAATGGTCGAGGATATCTTAAGATCTGAAAAGGGTTCCCTGAGGGGAACCCTTTTTTCATGGGAACGCGATAGGGAAAAGAAAATTGGTATCGGCCCCTTTTTTGGCATAAGACTTGTATGAAATATCCGGAGGTCGGCAGATCACCGGACCGGCTGCGCGGCGAGCGCTGCTACCGGATCTGGCATCAGCGCAGCGAGCCCTGTGAGGGCTGCCCGGTCCTCAGGGCGCGTGAATCGGGACGGCCCTGCCGGGCCGCCCTGGGAATCGGCAAGGCCCTGGAGGAGATCACGCAGAATAGAGGAACGCACTATGATTCGGAAGTGGTCAGGGTCTGTTTGAAGATCTTCTACGATCGCAAATTCGAATGGGAGAAATAACAACCTTTTTCGAAACAGAGAGTTGCTTGATAACCGGCGAGGCGATCCTGGCCGGTTTTTTCATCTCTCGGTGGTATTTATTGACTTGAAATTAGACACCAAAAGATGTATCATTAGGAGCAAAATGAGATGATGGAAAGCCGCCCGTCGGATTGAACCGTACCGGTATCAACCAATTGAGAGGCATACTGCTCTGGCGGGCGGGCCGCTGCGCATACGGCCGTTCAATTGTCTTCACAGGTGAGGTACAGGCGATGTCCACCCTGAAAAACGATCCGGCCTCCAACGTCGAAAAGGTCTGGCTGGCGAAGTCCGGACGGGATCTGCTCTATCCGGACCGGGAGCATGTCGGCATCATCGAGGTGTCTAACTTCCCCGATCTGGGAAAGCTGACCGCCCAGCGGTTCATCGAGTGGGTCCAGGCCAACCCCGACGGCGTTCTGGCCCTTCCGACGGGCAAGACCCCGGAGCATTTCATCAAATGGGTGAAGCACTATCTGAGCAGCTGGGATCGGCCGGCGGTCCAGAAGGATCTGTCGGCCGGCGGCGTCGATCCATCCGTTCGCCCGGATCTGGGCGGTCTGCGGTTCGTTCAGATCGACGAGTTCTACCCCATCGATCCGGAACAGACGAACAGTTTTTACTATTATGTCCAAAAGTATTATATCGCGGGGTTCGGTCTCGATCCGGAAAAGGCCCTGCTGATCGATGCCTCCAGTATCGGCATCCCCGAGGGCAAGACCTTTTTCGATATCTTCTTCAACAACGAGGTGGATCTGTCTCTGCGGGTTCGTCAGGCCCGAAGCCGGGTGGAACGCTGCCAGCAGGACGTCCTGGCTCAGGTGGATCAATGGTGCACGGAGTATGAGCGCCGCATCCGGGACATGGGCGGCATCGGTTTCTTTCTGGGCGGCATCGGTCCGGACGGGCATATCGCCTTTAACATCCGGGGCTCGGATCTGTACTCCACCACCCGATTGATGCCCACCAACTACGAAACACAGGCGGCGGCTGCCGTTGACCTGGGCGGCATCGAGGTGGCCAGAAAGCGGCTGGTCATCACCATCGGGCTGCGGACGATCACCTATAATCCGGATGTGGTGGCCCTCATCATGGCGGCCGGCGAGGCCAAAGCTCCCGTAGTCAAGGATGCCGTCCAGCAGTCCCGAAGCAACCGCTATCCGGCCACCATCCTTCATGAGCTGCCCAATGCCCGGTTCTATTTGACCAGGGGCGCCGCCCGCCTGCTGACCGACCGGGTCTATGTAGATATCAAGAGCCTGCCGGAGCTGTCCGATGAAACGGTGGAGCGGGTGGTCGTCGATCTGGCGGTGGATCGAAACAGACACCTCCGGGATCTCAAGCGGGAGGATTTCGAGGTGGTCCGCTCCTCTACCGAGGTGCTGTCGCGGTTCGGGGGGGATGTCAGGGCTGTGGTCGAGAAAGTGGAGAATAGCCTCAAGGAGAAGATCGAGCGCGGCCGCCTGGTGCCGGAGAATTCCACCTTTATGCACACGGCCCCGCATCATGACGACATTATGCTGGGCTACCTCGGATATCTCATTCATACGGTCCGCCCGCTGTCCAATCGTCACACTTTTAACTATGCCACCAGCGGATTTACCGCCGTCACCAATACCTACATGGGCCGGCAGCTGAAAAACCTGAAGCGATGGATCGTTTCGAAGGAATTTACGGAGCTCATGGAGGAGGAATATTTCCAGCCCGATGGTCATATTGAACGAGGCCGGGACGTGTTCCAGTACCTGGACGGCGTGGCCGCCAGGAGCAATACCATGAAAAGCGAGGGCGAGGCCCGACGGCTGCTTCGCAGCCTGATGTTCCTCTATGAGGAGAGCAATCTTCCCCATCTGATCAACCGTATCGATGAACTGATTAACTACTTTTCCACACAGTATCCGGGCAAGAAGGATCTACCTCACATCCAGCAACTCAAGGGCATGATCCGGGAATGGGAGGCGGACCTGCTGTGGGGCTATTTCGGATTTCACGCTCGCTCGGTCAACCACATCCGCCTGGGTTTTTACAAGGGCGAGATTTTCACCGAGCTTCCGGAGATGGAGCGGGATGTGATGCCGATTTACAAAATCATGGAGCAGAACCGGCCCGACGTGGTCACGGTAGCCCTGGATCCGGAGGCCAGCGGCCCGGACACGCATTATAAGGTGCTCCAGATCATCACCGAGGCGCTGCGCCTCTATGAGAAGATCAATCCCGAGGTGCGGGTGCTGGGCTATCGGAATGTCTGGTACCGGTTCCATCCTTCGGAGGCCAACGTGTTCGTGCCGGTCTCCCTTAATTCCATGGCCATCCTGGAGAATGCCTTCGTCCAGTGCTTCGGCTCCCAGCGGGAGGCCTCCTTTCCCAGCCACGAATACGACGGACCCTTCTACCGCCTGGCCCAGGAGATCATGGTGCAGCAGCACCGGACCGTGAAGATGTGCCTGGGCCGGGAGTTTTTCGGCTCTCACGAAAGCCCCCGGATGCGGGCGGCGCACGGCCTGGTCTTCCTGCGGCAGATGGATCTGGAAGAGTTCTATCAGCGTTCACAGGAGCTGCGCAGCAGCATGCAGGAGCGTTGAGGCATGTCCTTCGAGCGGTTCTATATGCAGATCTTCGGCCTGGGGCTGCTGGTCCTGGTGGCCCACTTCGGTTCCCGGATCACCCGGCGGCTGAAGATCGGCGAAGTGGTCGGCCAGGTGCTGGGCGGGCTGGTGGTGGGACCCGTCCTGCTGCTGTTCATCGAGCATCGTTTCCCGGAATACCGTGAAGCACTCAGCTCACTTCATTTTTTCACGTTTGTTTTCCTGAGCCTGATCGCCTTCGGCATTGGAGATGAGCTCAATCGTAAAAAGCTCAAGAGCATTGGGAAAGGAATCCTTCCCTTATCGCTCATCGAGGGATTCACCACATGGTTTTTCGTCACCGCGACTTTTTTGGCCCTGGGTTTTAAACCCATTGAAGCACTGTTGATCGGCAGCATTGGCATCGCTACCGAGCCGGCCGCCACCTTCGCCATCATGAATAAATTAGATATCGGCGGCAGAATGCGCAGCATTCTCGGAGGAATGGTTGTTCTTGATGATGTCATAGAGATAGTGGTTTTTTCCATCACCTGCCAGGCGGCGCTGCTCATAGCCAGGGGTGGAGCCTTTTCACTGACCAATCTGACGTTGCCGGTCACTCGAGAGTTGTTGTTGGCCCTGCTGATCGGATTTGGAATATTTATCGTCCTGCGGCTTGCTTTAGAGCGAAGATGGCTGCGGCCGGAAAGTGCCGGCGGCAAGATGAAATCTTTTATTGGTCCGGAGTTTTTATCGAGGCTCATCTCGGAACTGCCCGGTCCCTCCGTAGAAGTTTTTATTATCGTGGCCGGATGTGTCTGTCTCGGGGTCGGCGTGGCTCTGCACTGGCATCTACCCTTCCTGATTACCGCCACCGTTGCCGGCGTACTTATTTCTAATCTTTACTCCAGAGAAGTGTTCCAGTCTTTGCGCATTGAAAGCGCCACTTCCATGTACACCCTGGTTTTCTTCGCCCTGATCGGCGCCAATGCCGATATCAGCGCCTTTCATCATGAAAACTTGCTGTCTATTGGAGCCTATATCGCGGCCAGATCGGTTGGGAAAATGGGCGGCTCCTGGCTGGGATGTCGAGTCATGGGGGTGGAGAAACGGATCACCCAGACGCTGCCGAGGCTGATGCTGCCGCAAGCCGGAGTGGCCGCGGTGGAGGCGTTCTATGTAGCCGCTGTGCTGGGAGAAGAAGGCAGGACGGTTCTGACGATTATTCTACCCGGTCTGATCTTTTTCGAGACGGTCGGCGTGCTTTCTTCGGAACGAGCGCTCATCAAATGGCGTTCCTGGGCGACGGGAGGCGGAGAACTCTTCGGTGAGGAGGATCTGATTCGAGAAAAACTGGAAAGAGCGCCGCTGGCCGTTAACCAGGTGTTACACCCCGACACCCTTCGTGTTCCATTAGAGGTGTCTTCCAAAGGAGAAGCTATCTGGGAGCTGATCCGAACCATCCAGCAGGCCGGCTTCATCAGCAACCCCGGGCTGGTCCTGGAGACCATTCTGGAACGGGAGCGCCAGGGGGGTGTCACCCTGGGGGAGGGCATCGCCATTCCCCACGCCCGGCTGCCGGAGCTGCAGCAGCCGGTGGTGGCCATGGGCATCTTGCCGCAGGGCCGGCCCATTCAGGTGGGCGGCCCGGGCGATCAGCCGGTGGATATTATCTATCTGGTGCTATCGCCTCCGGAGCCGCCCGGGCTGCACATCCAGGTGCTGGCCGCTATTGCCAGGCTGTTGCGGATCGAGGAGGCCAGGGAGGGACTGCGCCGCGCGCAAAGCGCTCAGGAGGCCATGGAGATCATCAACAAATACTCTCAGGGACCGCTCCGTTGATCTTTCAGGGGAGCGGTCATTCCATCTGCCCGAAAGAATCTGCACAGGAGGATGTCGCATGAGATATTCGGGATTGCTCGTCGCCGTCTGCACGGGATTGATCCTGGCCTCGGTTGCCGGTGGTCAGGCCGCGATCGATAACCAGCCGCTGGATGAGCTGGAAGCCCACCTTGAGACCCTGATCGGCCGGGCGGCGGGGCCGATGCCGGCCCCGCAATCTCTGGCTCATCGATTGGGTGATCCCGGGGCCGTCTTCGAATATGTCCGGGACCGGATCGCCTTTCAGGACTATCGCGGGCTTCTCAAGGGTCCCCAGGGAACTCTTCGGGCAGGGGCAGGCAACGATCTGGACCAGAGCCGGCTGCTGGTGGTGATGATCAATTCCCTGGGGGGCCGGTGCCGATATGCCCGCGGCCAACGAAGGAATGATGACGGCCAATGGATCGAGCACTACTGGGTGCAGATCAGAAACGGAGAGGCCTGGGAGGATCTCGACCCTTCCCTTCCCGAACTATGGAGCCGGGAGGGCCTTCTCAAAGCCGGGGACACCATGACGGCGCTTCCTGCCAGTCTGATGCACAAGGTTCGCCTGGATGTCATCTTCCGGGTGAAGGAGTCGGGCCGGATCTCGGAGCGTTCGGCGCTGGTCAAGGAATTCGACATCGCCGAGCTGTTCGGCGCATCGCTGACCCTTTCGAACCGGTTCGACGGCCGCACGGAAGACGGTCGCTTTGTCCTGGAGGTCTTTCAGCCGGTGCTGGAGCTGGGAGATGAGCTCTTTTGGGGAGAGATGATCCCGGAAGGAGGGGGGCACCAGCCGCCTGCGGCGGCGGACCGCCTGAAGGGCGTTTTTGAGCGGACCCGGAAAGCCGCCGAGCCGTCACCGGAGACGCGGCCGGCCGTGGAGGTCGTCGCCGAGCGCGTGGATATCAAATTGACATCGCCGGAGGGACGGCCGGACCGGTTCGCCTACACCGTTTTCGACCGAGAGGAGGAGGATGCCGGGGACCGCGGGGCGCTGGACGGCCTGATCAATGCCGTGGCCTTCGGCTTCTCACCGGTGCCGCTCAACGAGGAGTTGGCCCGAAGTCAGCTGCTCAACGATGCCGCCAATATCCGGCTGATGATCGAATCGCTGCGCCGCATCTCGGCCCCGGACTTTTCACCCGCCGATCCGCCCGAGCGCCTTGGCCCGGAGGATCGGGCCGGGATCAATTTGGCCCTGGAGGCGGGAAACCGGTCGATGGCTCAGGCGGTGTTGATGAATTATCTGTGGCGTTCCGACGAGGCCCTGAACGATCTGGCGGTTCCCTTTGAGGCCTCGGCCTTCCGGGGCGCTCCCCGGGCGATCATGGCCTCGGTGACCTTCTGGGGCGATCGCCTGCGGTATGATCTCGACCTGCGGCGGAATCCGGCCACCTACGTGCTGCCCGAGGGAGTCTCCGGCGAATGGTCCCGCTTGCTCAACTATCATCGGGGTCTCTACGAATCGCGCCTGGAGGGCGCGGTGATGATGTCCTTCACCGGTCAATCCGGGATGACGGCCGGGGATGTGCTGGCTGCGGCTGGGGAGCAGGGCATTGCCCTGCGGGTCATCGTCCGAAAGAACCGTCGCGATCTGGCCTCCCTGCCCCTGGTGCAGAGAACCAAATCCGAGATCAACCGGGCGCTCAATGCCGGCAAGACGGTCCTGCTGCCGGAGCGCCCGGCCGTACTGACCGGCAGCGAGCAGATGGCCTGGTTCGAATTCGATCCGGCCACCGGATATATCGACGGCGTCTTCCCCTCTGGCAAGCACCAGGCCATGACCGAGTACATCTTAGAGGACATCGTCGTCAAGGGTCTGGTGTCTCAGGCCATGTCCTACCTGGTCTCCACGGTGGCCGGCTACTATTTCAGCATCGCCACCGGGCTGGGGCACTTCTACGCCTGCCTGCTGGACCTGGAGACGCCCAACACGCCCTGCTTCGGCACCGGCGAGGTCTGCGGGCCGGCCAAGTCCGACGCGGTCATGTTCTGCACCGCCTTTAAAAACGCCCAGCAGGGTTTTGAGCTGGCCAGTGGTTGGGCCAGCACGGACATCACCGGGATGTTCCCCTGGCCCAATGCCTGGGAGGCGTTGGCCGGGGAACCCTGCGCGCGCGGGGCTTCCTATGGACTGAAAATCTTTGGCTGTGGAAACTAGGAGGGATCGATGCGGAATATCACGGGTTGTCTTCGCCTGCCGGGTCTCGTTCTCCTGGTCTGTCTGGCATGCTCCATTTTCCCCGCTGTTGCCGCGAACATCCAGGAGCAGGAGCCTAACGACAAACTTGATCAGGCCCAGCCTCTGATCCTTCCCTGCGAGATCTCCGGTTCCTTCGCCGGTTGGGCCGAGAAGGACATCTATTCCTTCACCGTGCCCCCGGATGGGCTGCCCACGTTATCCGTTGTGTTGACCAACAGGAGCGATCTCAATCCGACCCTGGAATTGCTGGACGGCAGCGGCAGCCCCCTGACCAAATCCGATTTTTTCGGCAAGGGCCTGGGGGAATATCTCACCAGCCTGAAATTAGAGCCGGGGACTTATTACCTCCAGGTCAATCGACATGGCTCTAAAGCGGAAGAGGGCTTGCCTTACGCGCTCAGCGTGGGTCCGGCGCCGGATGTCAGCCCCGAGGAGGTAAAAGCGGCCCTCAACAGGGCGCTGGACTATCTCGTTTCCCAACAGGGGGAGGATGGCGGCTTTCCGATCGTCAAGCTGGGCATCGCCTCGGCCCCGGCCTTCGTCATCCAGGCGCTGCTGGGAGCCGAGTGCCTGGAGCGGGACGATTGGGAGGCCATCTACTCGGCCATCGATTTCATCAAGTCTTATTACAAAGATCCTTCAGATTATAAGAATGACCGGCATGGGCTGCTGCACGCCGGGACCATCTTTTCTAACAATTTAATGTACGAGCACGGCATTGCCCTGACGGCCCTGATCGAGGCCTATGCCTGCGGCGCCGGAGACGAGCTGGCCGATATCATTCACCAGGGGCTCGATTTTCTGTATCGCGCCCAGCTGACCGAGGATCGGCCGGCCGTACTCAATGGGCCCATCGGGACGGATTCTAAATATTACGGCGGCTGGCGTTATGCCGCCGATGCCCAGGATGCCGATCTGTCGGTGTCCGGATGGCAGATCATCGCCCTGACGGCGGCCCGTTACGCCGGGTTTGATGTCCCTCAGGACCGCCTGGACAAGGCATTGACGTTCGTCCGCCGCTGCTGGAAGGAAAGTGACGGGGAGTTTGCCTACATGCCCGACGGACAGGTGGTCACCGGGCGAAACGCCATGGCGGCCCTCTCCATGCAGCTGCTGGGCGCCGGCGATGACCTCCTGGTACAGCGGGCCCTGCGGACCATCCTCACCCGGGCGCCGGCCTGGGAGGGCGAGCCCTACGGTGAATATCCTTTTTACTACTGGTACTATGGCTCCCGGGCGGCTTATCTGGCCGGCGGTGAAACCTGGGAGCTGTGGCAGCAGGCCGCCTGCGGCATGCTGGTCCGCCATCAAAACCCCGACGGCAGCTGGGCCCTGAACCACAAGGAGGCTCACAAGCTGGATCCGGTGTACGGCACTTCCCTGGGAGCCCTGATCCTGGAGATCTGTTGCGGAAGCCCGCCCATGTACCTGCGCGCCGACCGGGCCCCGTCCCGAAAGGCGCCCCCGCGGAACCAGATCAGCGTTGCCATCGAATATCCAGAAGCCGATGCCCGGGTTCAAGGGCTGGTGGAGATCACGGCCGTTCCGGAGGTCCCCCAGGGCACGACGGTCTCCCGGATGGTTTTCTCGGTGGACGGCCGGGAGCTGGGAACGCTGACCGAGGGCCCCTGGGTCTGGCCGGTCGAGCTGGGTCCCGGGATACAGACGCACACGTTTACGGTGCTGGCCGAGAATGATCTGGGCAAGCAGGCCGGCGATGCGGTCACCACCCGGGCCGGGCAGGATCGGATCGGTGTCCGCATCGTGGCTCCCCGTGCCGGCGTCGTTCTGGGATTGCGGGAGCTGTTCGTCCGGGCCAGCGACCACCCAGATTCGCCGCTCAGCAGCCTGGTCGTAGAGGTAGATGGACAGGAAGTCTACCGGGGAAGCGAACCGGAGGTGAAGATCCAGTACGATTTCGGCACGGTGGGCGGCCAGCAAATCGCGGCCCGGGCGGTCAATGCCCTGGGAACCGAGGCCGAGGACCTCGTCAGCCTGCCGGAGGAACGGCCATTGGAAGTGGATTTTGCCGCCACGGTGATCGATGCCGGCAACAACTATATTCTCGACCTGGAGAAGGAACAGTTCGAGGTCCTGGAGGATGGCATTCCCCAGACCATCGTTCGCTTCAGCCGGGAGCTGACGCCGGTCTCCATGGCCGTTGTCATGGACGTCAGCGGCAGCATGAAACGGCACCTGAACGGCGTCCAGGAGGCCGCCGGTCAGTTCGTCTCCCAGATCCGTCCGGAAGACCGGGTCATGATCATCGAGTTCTCCGATCAGGCCAGGATGGTGCAGCCGTTCACCGCCGATATCGACCAGTTGAACCGCGTGATCCGTAAAAGCCGGGCGCAGGGCGGCACGGCCCTGTACGATGCCGTGGCCATGGCCTGCGATCAGCTCAAACGCCAGCAGGGTCGAACAGCCGTCATTCTGCTCACCGACGGCAAGGATGAGGACAACAAGGGCACCAAACCCGGCAGCCGGCATACCTTCGAAGAGGCGGTCGAGGCGGCTCGGGAGAGCGGCGTGACCGTGTATGCTCTGGGCCTGGGAAAGGGCGTGGCCACCGAGGTACTGGAGGAGTTGTCCCGGAAAAGCGGCGGCCGGGCCTATTTCCCGCCCACGGTGGAGGATCTGCGGGAAGTTTACGGGCTGGTGGCCAAAGAGCTGCGCAGCCAGTATACTCTGGGATACTCTTCCGCCAACCGCCTTCGGGACGGAGCCTGGCGTCAGCTTGAGGTGACCGTGCCTGGAGGCGACTATCAGGTTCGGGCTAAAGAGGGGTATTTTGCGCGATGACCGCGACTCGTGCCTTTCGTGTCGCCACCTTCAATGTCAATTCCATCCGCTCCCGGATGGAGATCGTGCTGGGCTGGCTGAAGGCGCACCGGCCCGATGTTCTCTGCCTGCAGGAGATCAAGGTCCAGGACGCCGATTTTCCGGCCGGGCCGATCGAGGCGGCCGGGTATCACGTGGTCTTTAAAGGACAAAAGGCTCACGCCGGGGTGGCCATTATCAGCCGGGAGGTGCCCCGGGAGGCGGCCTGGGGTTTGGACGACGGCGGCCCTCCGGACGAGGCCCGCCTGATCCGGGCCACCATCGCTGGAATTCCCGTGGTGAACACCTACGTGCCCCAGGGGCGCGCGGCGGACTCGCCGCACTTTCAATACAAGCTAAAATGGCTGGAGCGGATGCAGCGCTTCTTCGAACGCCATTACTCGCCCGGTCAGCCGCTGTTGTGGATGGGCGACCTCAATGTGGCCCGCGAACCGATCGACGTGCACGATCCTGTCCGGCTGAAGGATCACGTCGATTTTCACCCTCTGGCCCGCGAGGCGCTGGAGAAGGTCCGCCGGTGGGGGTTTGAGGACGTTTTTCGCCGGCATCATCCCGGGGAAGCGGACCAATACAGCTATTTCGATTATCGGCTGAAGAACGCCATGGATCGGAAGGTCGGCTGGCGGGTGGACCATATCTTCGCCACCCGGCCGCTGGCCGAGCATTCCCTCGATTCCTGGATCGACCTGAAACCGCGCCGGATGGAACGGCCGTCCGACCACACCGTGCTGGCGGCCGATTTCCGGATAGGCTGAGGATCGGCGGAGGAAAACGGGCGTCGCCCGGACAGCCGCTTTCTTTGACCAGGAAGATGTTCATACACCGGAAAAGGGTGAAGGTGACATGCGCTCAGGAGGATCCTCATGAAACCGAAAGAGGGTGAGGACGTCATCATCAGCCCCGATACGCAGCGTGACCAGCGGGTGCCGCCGGGGCAGCGGCTGACGCAGCACTGGCCGGTTCTCCATGCCGGCAAGATTCCGGAGTTCGATCCGGAGAGCTGGAAGTTCCGCATCTTCGGACTGGTCGAGGAGGAGGTGGAGCTGACCTACCAGGAGTTCCGGGCCCTCCCCATGGTCAAGGTTTACTCCGACATCCACTGCGTCACCGGCTGGTCCATGATGGACTTTATCTGGGAGGGCGTCGCTGTGGAGGAGATCGGCAAACTGGCCAGGATATCGGAGGAAGCCAAATACGTCATGGTCCACGGATTGGGGGGATATACCACCAATATTCCTCTGAAGGATTTCTTTCAGACAGACGTCCTTTTCGCCCACCGGGTTGACCAGGAGGATCTGTCGCCGGAACACGGCTATCCGCTGCGTCTGGTGGTGCCCCGGCTGTATTTCTGGAAAAGTGCCAAGTGGGCCAGCGGAGTGGAGTTCATGAAGAAGGACCGGCCCGGCTTCTGGGAGGAATACGGCTACCACATGCACGGCGATCCGTGGAAGGAAGAGCGGTACGGAGGGAGGTAGATGTACAAGTAACCAGTATGCAGTAGGCAGTAAACAGGAAGAGCGAAAAGGTACCGCTTGAGACAGCGTTCAGTTTGACCTTTCATGATCCCAGAAATCCATCGATCGATTCACGAATACCGTTTGGCGGCAATAGTAAAGGCCTCCCTGGTAGTCCAGAGAGGCCTTTTGCCGTCCAGCGGTGTGCCGGATATGCTGCTAGATGCTGGCGACCAGCGACACCCGAATGGTTCTCAGCCCGCCGGGCTCAATCCTGTGTGGGATCGACGATCTCAGCGATACAGTATCGGCTATCCCGCTTTGGGGTCTAGGAAGCTGCCGATAACGGCGTAATGACTATTCCGCTGTCGGGTCCGGGGTCTTGCCAAGAAAGTTTCACTTATCCTGCTGTCGGGTCTATGATCTTGCCGATAAAGAGAATCGTCCCCGACTTGTTCTCCCGGATGATGAACACAAAGGGCCGGTTGGCCCGGAAAACGGGGGTTTCGGGGATGCCGGTGTACTCCATCTCCACCGAGGTGACCGCCGCCGCCTCGGTGCCCTCCTCGTTTACTTCCAGGAAGGTTTTGTGCTTGACCTTGCCGATCCATACGGGCATGTCCTGATACATCTTGGTGAAATCCGCCTGCCCGGGCGAGAAGGCGACGCCCATGCCCAGCGCCGTCAGATCACGCTTCAGTTCTCGTTTGTACTCTAACTTGAACCTGGGGATAAACACGTCGATGGAATCGCTGGTCATCTGACCCAGCCAGGCGGCGAGGTTTTCCGGGTTCATCCGGGTGATCAGATCGTCGGGATCCAGGGATTGCTGGGGGGTGAATAAGGTCATGCTGTATGATCCGTCGCCATAGGGCAGGTCGACGGCCATGAAATCGTCATTGAGAAGATAGCCGTGCACGGCCTTCTGGGACATCAACGGGCAGGTCGTCGTGGAGCCGTCTAACAGATGGAACGGTTCATCCTGCGTCTGATTTTCGTCGAACTGGTAAATCCAGCTTCCCTTGAAGTAGATCGCGTTGATCAGGAAGGTGCAGATGGAAGGATCGATGGGGTCATCGACGATTTCCTCGATCTTTCCGTTGGTGTTCTCCTCCACCCAGGCGTTGATGGTCGGGGCCGCCTCGGGCAGGCTGAAGTCGAGGCCGGTCACCAGGGCGTCGAAATACTGCTGGCAGCGCTGCAGGAAATCGGCTTCCGGCTCCGGAAGATCGGGCTGTTTGTACCAGATGGAGTTGGCGATGTCGAACTGCACCTGGGGATCCAGCCCGGTCAGCAGTTCGATGAGATGACGGTATGATTCGTTGATCTGTTCTGACGTTAGCCCCGAGAGCGCCAGAGTCCGCTCCATGGCCTGCTGCGTTTCGCCGTCGGCGCCGTTGAGTGTCATGCCCAGGGCCATGGAGATGCTCAGCGGGGAGATAAACAGATTGGAGTCGCCCTGAACCGCGTTGATCTCTCTGAACAGTTTCAGCCCGAACTCGTTGTCCGACTCGATGAGGGCCTTCTCCGCCTGGCTGAGATCGATCGATTGAGACCCCGGTGAAGATGTGGTCGGATTCTCCGAGCACTGCCACAGCAGAATTGCCAGAAGAGCCGTCAGCGCCAGAGTCGACCACCGGCTCCGGTTTCGTTTTTGGGTCAACATGTCCATCACCTCCTGATCATCGATATCCCGCGGGGGAGCGAAGGTCTCTTTGACACGAAGGGCGGGTGCCAGCTGTCGTGTCAATTGCTTTGCCAAGAAAGTTGATACGTTATCCAGCCGTCGGGTCCATTATTTTGCCCAGAAAAAGAATCGTCCCCGATTCGGCCTCCCGGATGATGAACACGAACGGCCGATCGACAGAGAACAGGGAATCGTCGATGCCGTCGATCATGACCACCGAGGTGACCGCTGCCGCCGTGGTGCCCTCCTCGTCGACCTCCACGAAGGCCTTGTGTTTGACCTTGTCGATCCACACCCCGCCGCCGGCGAACATCCCGCTGAAATCGGCCTCTGGCGTGAAGGCGATCTCCATGCCCAGGGCCGACAGGGCCTCCTTCAGCTCCAGCTCATATTCGACGGTAAATTTCGGCAGATAGACATCCAGCGAGTCGGCCTGCAGAAAGGCCAGCCAGGTGCTCATCTGCTGGTTGTCGAAACTCTGAGGGTCGATTCGGGCCAGCAGCGAATCGAGATCGTTCCCGGGCCGCGGCAGGATGATCGTCATCCGGAAAACACCGTCCCCGTATGGCAGGTCCAGAATACGGAAGTCCTCATGATCATAATGCCGGAACCGGCCCCGCTGGGACATCATCCGGCAGAGAACAGAGGAGCCGTCGGGCCGGAAGAAGTATCCGTCCTCGGTCAGGTCCTCATCGAACCGGTAGGTCCAGGAGCCCTTGAAATAGATGGCGTTGATCAAAAACATGATCACATCTGCGGAGATGGGGCTCTGGACGATCTGGTCGATCCGGCCGTTGGTGTGTTCCTGGACCCAGCCGTTGATGATCTCGGCGGCCCCGTCATCGCTGAAGTCCATAGCCGTTATCAGGGCGTCGAAGGATTGCCGGCAGGCCTCTAAGAAGGCGACCTCGGGCTCCCGGCCCTCGTCACGGTGCCAGATAGAGTTGGCAACTCCCAGCTCGACGTCGGGATCCAGCCCGAGCAGCAGGTCGATCAGGCGGCGGTAGGAGGCATTGATCTGTTCGGGGGTCAGGCCGGCCAGCGCCAGGGTCTGTTCCATGGCCTGGCGAGTGGTCCCCTCCGAGCCGTTGAGTGTCATGCCCAGCGCCATGGCCACGCTCAGCGGGGAGATGAAGATGTTCTCGTCGTCTGAGGACTCGTCGATGGCCTTGAACAGGTTGAGACCGAAACGGTTGTCCGACTCGATGAGGGTCTTTTCGGCGGTATTGAGGTGGTAGGGATTGGAAGCGGGTGAGCTGGGGTTGTCGGAGCAGTGCCAGCAAAAAAGCCCCGTAATCAGAACCAGCGAAGGGTAAAAAATGTATCTCCACATCCTCCCGGTCAACGTCATCACCTCCCCGGGAATGAAGAGGAATTATTCTCTTGTATTACATAAATAGTTCATTTATAAACAAGAGTCAAGGGGAATTAGATATTCGAGTCGTTGCCCCGGAGCGCTTCATCATATGACTCGTGCCGGGCCGTTTCGTTTCATGGCCGGCGGCAGGGTCGTTCTGTCGAAATGCCTTGACCTTCTCCTCTTTGTGCTATAAATTACATAAAAGTAACACACGGAGGAAGAGCATGAGCGACATGGTCCGTTTCGGCGTCAGCATGAGCGCCGATCTCCTGGCCAACCTGGACGACCTGCTGGAGAAAATCGGCTACACATCCCGCTCCGAGGCCATCCGTGATATGGTCCGCAGCCGTCTGGTGGAGCAGGAATGGGCCGATACCGGTCGGGAGGTGGTGGGCACCATCACCCTGGTTTACAGCCATGAGGTCAGGGAACTGACCGAGACGCTGACCGCCCTGCAGCACCATTACACCGCGGAGATCATCTCCACTACCCATATTCATCTGGATGAGCACAACTGTCTGGAGGTGCTCATCGTCCGGGGCCGCAGCCGTCGGGTGCGGGAGATCGCCGACCGCCTGATCAGCACCCGGGGGGTGAAGCACGGCCGGCTGACCACGACGACCACGGGGAAACG
>CAZOYL010000030.1:18255-23240 GCA_964584035.1 uncultured Gemmatimonadota bacterium
GCCGGCATCCGGCGAGGCGGTCCGGTCCGATTCCACCGGAGCCTATTATCTGGACGAGATCGTGGTCTCGGCCACCCGGGTGGAACGCGCCGTGAAGGACCTCTCAGCCACCGTCAGCGTGGTCACACGGGATGACATCGAGGCCTCAAACACCAAATCCTGCACCGACGTCCTCAATTCGCTGCCCGGTGTGTTCATCAACAAGACCGGGGACTTCGGGCGAGCCGACGTGGACATCCGCGGCCTGGGGGATCGAGGCCGCTCGGTGATGGTCATGACCGACGGTCGCCCGGTAAAGATGGGCCTGTACGGCTGCACCGTGACGCACTCCCTGCCGCTGAACAACGTCGAGCGCATCGAGGTGGTCCGGGGTCCGGCCTCGGTGCTGTATGGATCGGATGCCATGGGCGGCGTGATCAATATTATCACCCGCCGGGTCGAGTCCGGATTTCAGACCGATCTGACCAGCAGCTACGGCTCGTACCGCACGCGCCATATACGCCTCAGGCATGGAGGTGCACCCCGACGGTGGAATTATTATCTGACCGGCGACTGGCGCACCAGCGACGGCCATGTGCCCAATTCCGCCTATGACGGACGGGACGGCACGCTTCGCCTGGGGTATCGTCTGGCCGATCGCCTGGAGGCCGCTTTCTCGGCCAAGTACTTCGACGGCCGCAAGGAGGAGCCGCAACTGGACCCCGGGGATGTTAATTATACTCCCGCACCTTCCCTCGCCTGGAACGAGTATCGGCGCGGAGCCGTCGAGCTGACCATGAACGGGAAGTTCGGTCGCTGGGAGGGACTTCTCATGGGGTACCGGAATTTCGGTGACCATCTCTTCTCCGACGGATGGGATTCGGAGGATGTGACCAATGGAGCCATTCTGCATGCCTCGGGTCCGGTCGGACCCGGAAACACCCTGACCCTGGGCCTGGATGTGCGCCATCAGGGCGGTCAGGTTTTCACCCCGGCCTTCGCCGGGAAGTGGGACAAGGCCGAGGGTGCCGTATTCGTTCACGATGAGCAGGTCCTTTTGGGCCGGCTGATTCTCACCCTGGGAGCCCGTTATAACCGGGATGAGCTGGCCGGCGGAGAGCTCTGCCCGCAGGCCGGCGCGGTGTTTCATCTGGGTCCGAAGACCATCCTCAGGGGCATCATCAACAAAGGCTTCCGGGCGCCGCAGATCAACGAGCTGTACATCTTTCCGCCGCACAACGAGGCGCTTGCGGCCGAGGTCGTCTGGAACTACGAGATCGGTTTGAATCGTCGTTTGCGGCCGGGCGTCGACCTGGATGTGGCCGTTTACCGAATGGATGGGAAGAACCTTATCGAGACGGCGGCTAATGATAATGCCCCGCCCAAGTTCATCTTCAAGAACATAGGGGAATTTCACTTCCGCGGCCTGGAGGCCGGCCTGACGATCGAGCCGGCCAGAAGATTCGAAGCGAAAGTGAGTTATACACATCTCGATCCCGGGGGAAAAACGACCGGTCGACCCGGCGACAAGGTGGACGTCTCGGCCCGATGGACTTCACAGGGGATCATGTTATCCGCTGCCGGCCAATACGTTACCAATTATTTCGCCGCCGACCACAGCGAGCAGCCGGTGCCGGATTATTTCGTCTGGGATATTAAGGCCGGCTATGAGATTCTCTCCGGCCTGAGCGCCTTTTTGGCGGTGGATAACGTCCTGGATGACAGGTATGCGATCTACGCCAATCTGCCCGGCAGCGCCGCCGGCCTTTACACCATGCCGCGCCGGCGGGCCACCGCCGGCTTGACCTGGCAGTTATAAGTTGAGCGGGGGGACGACAAAGATATTTGTTCTGCGGGAAAAAAAGTATTGACATTGTTTGTCAAATATGTTAATTTTGTAAAGTTAGGTCGCCCTAACCGCTGTCAAATCTTTTATTTATAAGAAATACCATACTGTACGAGGAGGGGATTTCATGGCCAAAGTGAGACAGTTAAATGCCGTCATCAAGGGAAAGACCGATGCCTTCAACCGGGTCTGTAAGGCGCTCGGCGATGCCAAGATCAACATCGATGGCATGATGGCCACCGGCGAGGTGCTCAGGCTGTTGGTCGATGATATCGATAGGGCCAGCCGGGTCCTGGACGGAATCGGCGTTCATAACGCGGTGGAAGAGGTTCTGGGCGTCGAGTTAGACCACAAGCCCGGGACGGTGGCCGATGTGGTCAACAGGCTGGTCGGCAGAGGGATCAAGATCCGTTATGCCTATGCCGCCGGAGCCGCTGACTCAGACCGGGCGATGTTTATACTCTCCGTCACCGACATGACCGATGCCATAGAAGCGTTGCGGTAATTCCTGTTGGGTGAAAACAGTGGGAATGGTCCGCGCACAACCGTCATCTTTTTTCAGCCTATCGAACAGAGGGGGCAGATCGTTTTGCCCCCCTGTTTTACATCCGGACGCCGCTGCCGGGAAGATGTGACACACCATGATCGAATACGACAAAGCGCTCTATATTCCGGCCCTGGATCTGTGGCTCGACGCCACCCGGGTGAAGGACTTCTCCTTCGTCTCGCACGCCCATACCGACCACGCCACCCGGCATCGCAGGGTCCTGGCCACGCCTGAGACCCTGGTGCTTCTGGAGCATCGCCGGGGACGCACCCAGGCCGTGACCGCCCTCTTCAACCAGCCCCTGACCCTGGCCGATCATCGGGTGACCCTGTTTCCCGCCGGACACATTCTGGGGTCGGCCCAGATCCTCATTGAGGGGGAACAGAGCCTGGTCTACACCGGAGATTTCAAGCTCCGACCGGGCGTCTGCGCCCGTCCCGCGGAGGTCAAGCAATGCGACATCCTGGTTATGGAGTGCACCTTCGGCCAGCCACAATACATCTTCCCGCCCAAGGAGCAGACCATCGAACGGCTGGTGAACTTTATCCGGAAGACCCTGCTGGAGGGCATGGCCCCGGTGGTTTTAGGCTACACCCTGGGCAAGGGCCAGGAGGCCCTCAAGATCGTCGGCGATGCCGGCTATGCGGCCGTGGTGCACGATTCCATCTACCAGATTGCCAGGATCTATGAACAGCTGGGGGTGGAATTCGGCCCGTACGAGAAGTTTCCCGCCGGCGATCTGGAGGGAAAGGTGGTGGTGGCTCCCACCTACCTGCGGCGCAAACAGCTTCGTGAGCACCTGGGGCGCTTCCGGACCGTCTACCTGACCGGCTGGGGGATGAACCCTGACCGGCGTTTCGCCCTGGGAGTGGACCTGGTCCTGCCACTCTCCGACCACGCCGACTTCAACGAGCTGGTCGAGTATGTCCGCCGGGCCGATCCCCGGAAGGTCTGTACCGTTCACGGGTCGCCACAGTTCGCGGCGCATCTGCGGGAGCTGGGCTTCGACGCCCGGCACCTGCCGGAAAGGCAGATGGAGTTGTTTTAGGGGCAGGAGTTGTCTTGCCCAACCGCATGTCCGGGAGATAGGGGTTGGGGGTTCGGGGAGGGGCATTGAACATTGTAGAGGTTTTTGATGTTGATTCTGGCCAGCTCCAGAGGAGCTTTGCCGTTTCGATCTGATCGGGAACTATTCACGAAAGGCTTGAATCGGTAGTGAATGAACCACAGTTTTAGGAAGTTCTCGGCATTGTCTCTGGTCTTGAAGCCGTCTGATTGTTTGATCTTTCTATTGAGCTGTTTGATGAGGTGTTCGGTCACATTGTTATTTCTGACCAGGATCGGATGGTGAAAGTGCGCGCTGAGCAGCTGGAAGTGTCGCTCCAGTGATCTGATGATGTTTCGTAAGAGACGATTTTGGTGATACCAGCGGCTCTTTTTTTCGGCCGGAATGGTACGCTTGACGTATCGGTAATAATGCACCACACAGGCCTGATGAGAAATGCCTGGAAAGACCTGTTCGGTAGGTTTTTCCTCTGCCTAAGTCACTGACGATGCCTTTGGTCGGGTAGTGGAGCACCTCCTTGATGGTCAGAAAAAACCGCTTTGCTTCTTGACGGTTCTCGCTCTCGGCTAGGCCAAAAAGCACCGGATCAAAGGTACCAACGTCTTGAGCGATCAACACGGTGAGTTCCTGTCCTCTGATAGGAAGCTCTTTGCCATCAACGCCTAACAACCCGGACCATTTCGGCCGTAACTCACTGGCCACCTCTACGGGTGTTTTGGCCTGCTGCCCATACTGCGCCACCTAGTTCAACAGCGTGCGTGCGGAGATGCCGAAACCCCTGGCTACGGGTCTCAGGGAGGCGCTGTCCTCCAGATACCGCCTCACCGCTGCTCGAATGAGGTCCTGTGAATGGCGGCGGCGCTTACCGATTACCTGGTAAGTGAAGTTCTTCTGACAGCTCAGACACAGATACCTCTGAAGCTCTCTCTGAACAACACCCCGCCTGGTCTGGATACGACTCCGGGTAAATCCTTTCTTCTTGACCCGTCTGCTGCCGCAACGAGGACACCGCTTGAATGCCAATTTGACCCTCCCATCTTTTTGTCAAAAACTCAACGAGAGGAATATACCTAATATGCAATAACTTAAACCCTATTATAGACCTAATTGAGTTCACACTACCGGATTTACATTAGCTTCTCTCTACAGGGGCGGGTTTGAGATCCGCCCCTTTGTTTTTTCCGGTTCCCAATCTTGCTACAGACATGAACACGCCTGTTATTTGTCAATAGGAAAGGGCGAGCGCCGCTCGCCCCTACGGGATAAATTCCTCGATTCACGATCTGCGATCCCCGGATCCCGTGTTTTTCCTTCCCGGACCCAGATCACTCCAAATACTCCCTCAAATACCTCCCGGTAAACGACCGCTCACATCGGGCCACCTCCTCCGGCGTGCCCTCGACAACCACCTCGCCCCCCATCTCGCCGCCCTCCGGGCCCAGGTCGATGACCCAATCGGCCGTCTTGATCACCTCCGGGTTGTGCTCGATCAACAGCACGGTGTTGCCGGCCGTGATCAGGGCGGACAGGGCGTCCAGCAGTGTGCG
>CAZOYL010000031.1:0-20614 GCA_964584035.1 uncultured Gemmatimonadota bacterium
CATGCCCTGTCATACGGTGCCATGCTGGCCCGGACCCAGGTGATCGCGGCCTATCCCATCACGCCCCAGACCGAGGTGGTGGGCTTTCTCTCCGAGCTGTGCGCCGATGGAAAGCTGGACGCCAAATTCATCAAGGTGGAATCGGAGCACTCGGCCATGGCAGCCGCCATCGGCGCCTCGGCCGTCGGAGCCCGGACTTTCACGGCCACCTCGGCGCAGGGACTGGCCCTGATGCATGAGATGCTTCACTGGGCGGTAGGCGCCAGGATGCCGGTGGTGCTGGGCAACATCAACCGGGCCATGGGCCCACCCTGGACCATCTGGACCGACCAGAACGATTCCCTGTCCCAGCGGGATACCGGTCTGATCCAGTATTACTGCGAGTCCAATCAGGAGGTCCTGGATACCGTCATCCAGGCCTACAAGGTCTCAGAACGCGAGGAGGTCCTGCTGCCGGCCATGATCGTGCTGGACGCCTTCGTGCTGTCGCATACCTCCGAGGTGGTCGATATGCCTGACCAGGAGCTGGTCGATAAGTTCCTCCCGCCAAGGAAGGCCACCTATCGGGTGGATCCCCGGGAGCCGCACAGCTTCGGAAACCTGACCACTCCGGACCGCTACATGGAGCTTCGATATAAGATCGAGGTTTCGATGAGAAAGGCCGAGAGTGTCATCAGAGACGTCGACCGGGAGTTCGGCGAGATGTTCGGGCGTCAATACGGTCTGATAGAAAATTATCAGATCGAGGATGCCGAGACCATCGTGGTGGCCTCGGCCACCATCGCCGGAACGGCCCACACGGTGATCGATGAGCTGCGTGAAAAGGGAGAGAAATACGGGCTGGTCCGGGTAAGGTTGTTCCGGCCGTTCCCCTTCGACGATATTCGCAAAGCCCTCAAGAACGCTAAAAAAGTGATCGTCATCGACCGCAACATCTCCTTCGGCCATTCAGGCATCTTCTTTCAGGAGGTCAAGGCGGCCATGTACAACCAGCCCCGGCGACCGCCCATTTTCGGTTACATCGCCGGGCTGGGGGGGCGCGACGTCACGCCCGGTACGATCAAGGAGATCATCGACGATGCCAAGAACAAAGACAGGCCTACAGAGGACATTAACTGGATAGGATTGAAACCATGAAACTGACCATACCGGAACAGGAACTGATGGTATCGGGCCATCTGGCCTGTCAGGGATGCGGGGCCACGCTGGCCATGCGATATGCCCTCAAGGCGCTGGGGCCGAACACGGCTTTTTCCATCCCGGCCTGCTGCTGGTCGGTCATCGATGGGCCCTTTCCCTATTCGTCCCTCAGAGTGCCCATCTTCCACACCGCCTTTGAGACGGCCGCTGCGGCCGCCTCGGGGATGAAAGCCGGACTGGAGACGCTTGGCAATGACGAGACCCAGGTGGTGGCCTGGGCCGGAGACGGCGGCACCTTCGATATCGGCATTCAGGCCCTCTCCGGTGCGGCCGAGCGGAATGATAATTTTTTGTATATCTGTTACGACAACGAGGCCTACATGAATACCGGCATCCAGCGCAGCTCGGCCACTCCGTGGCGATCGTGGACCACCACCACGCCGGAGAAGCATCCCAAGGAGACGCCCAAGAAGGACATGGTCGGCATCATGGCCGCTCACCGGATCCCTTACGTGGCCACCTGTTCGGTGGCCTATCCCGAGGACATGGTCAAGAAGGTCAACCGGGCCAAAGAGATCAAGGGCTGCAAGTTTCTCCACGTGTTCGCCCCCTGTCCCACCGGCTGGCGGACGGCCCCGGAGAACTGCATCAAGCTGGCCCGGCTGGCTGTGAAGACGAGGCTCTTCCCGATCTATGAGATCTTCAACGGGGTGGACTACAAGATCAGCATAAAGGTGCCCAAGCCAACGCCGGTGGAGGAATATCTCAAGCCTCAGGGACGATTCCGTCATCTCACCGAGGAGGACGTCAGGCAGATTCAACGAAACGTGGATTACGAGTGGGAACGGCTGATGCGGATGGTGGAAAGTTCTCAGGAGGGGGCAGGCGTTAGGGAAAAGGAAAAAGAGGAGAAGAAAGAAAAGAAAACGAAGAAAGGGTAATTGAGAGATAGCGAGGATCTGTTTTCATCGTTCATGTTCGAGAAAACGGAGAGTAAAAAAGGAGCCCGGCTGTGACGGCCGGGCTTTTTAATTGAAAACTGAAGATTGAAGGTAGAGGAGTCTTTTTTGATCAACATTTAAATCTGCAGCCTTTCCCATAATTTCAAAACTTTTTCTTCCAGTTCCGCGGCCTGCTGCAGGGCCTCGATCTGCTGCCGGACATTATCCTCCTCCAGCATGCTGCGACCCTCGTCCTGAAAGGGTGGGGGAATATGATAGCCGCTGAGCGCCTCCACCTCCTGGTCGAACAGGTCGCCCATCTTACGATAGACGGCGGAGTTGTCGAACCGGCGGTAGCGGATCTCCTCCTGGAGATAGGTTCGTCCGGCCCGGCGGGCATCGATCAGGCTGATGAAGTTCCAATAGTTGCCGACCAGATATTCCTGGCGCTTCTCTCCGGTCCCGGCCAGGAAGCGGCCGATATTCTCCAGCCGTTCAATCCAGGTCTCGAAGCCGGCCTGGCCGGTGTGGTAGGGCCCGTAGGAGCGGTTCTCCAGCAGGTTCTTGAGGAGAAACAGGGAGCTCAGCTCGGCCTGATCCCGGTTGACCGGGCCGAGCTTTTCTCCCAGAGAATACACCGTCCAGGGAGCTTTCTCGGCCGGTTGGGCCTTGTTTTTATGCTCGTTGTAGAAGGTCAGGACCTGGTAGGTGCCTTTGGCGTCATATCCCACGATCAGGCCCCAATCGGGGATCTTGATGAGATCGGAGGCGATGGCCGGGCGACCGGCATCGATGTTCTCCTTCACGGCCGAACGGATCGTCTTGTCGCCGTCGGAGGCCTGCAGGCAGCGGTGATCGATGCGCAGCAGCTTCAGGATGTGTCCGGCGCTGTCGAATCCGCAGGAGGCGTCCGGCCCGGAGGGGCAGGGGCCGGTGCGGTGGATCTGAAGCCGGAAGGCGGCCCCGGAGAGGCCCATCAGGGTGGCATAGGGATAATCCTCTCCGAGGAATTCCAGAGCGCGCTGCAGCGCGGCCAGGAAGGTGTTCATCTCGCTGTCCTGCCAGCTGAGCCCGGGCACACCCGTGAGGATTTTCATGGAATCTTTCCGGTCGATTGATGAAAGCAAATATAAGGTTGGATTGGAACGGGGCGATCTCAGCGCTGGTCTTCTCAATGCTTCCGGGTCAGCTCCCAGACCCCGTCCCAGTCCTCCGGCGGGGGAGAGGCCTGATAGTCGCGGCAGCGCTGACAGTAGATGGCGGTCACCGGCTCGGTCTCCAGGGCATCGAACATCTCCAGCGCCTCAGACCACTTTCTCTGGCGATAGAGTCCCAGACCACTGTGGAAGCGGTTGATCTGAAGCATCCTGTCGGAGCTCAGTTGACCCTTGTCGGCCAATAGCTCGTAGGTGTGCACCGGCTCCTTTTTGCCCACCACCCGGATGAGGTCGATCTCCCGGATCTCGAACCGGTCCTTGACCTCCGCGTAAGTTCCCTGCCCCATCAGGATCCAGATGCCGTACTGCTTGCAGGCGCCTTCCAGGCGGGCGCCTAAATTGACGGCGTCGCCTAAAATGCTATAGTCGAAGCGGTCGCTGGAGCCCATGTTGCCAACCACCATGGGGCCGGTGTTGAGGCCGATGCGCATGTACAGCTCCCGGCCGCTTTGCCGGCGCATCTGTTCTCTCAGCTCCATCAGACGTTTCTGGCAGTCCAGGGCCGTCAGGCAGGCCCGGACCGCATGGTCGGATTGATCCAGGGGCGCGTTCCAGAAGGCCACGATGGCGTCGCCGATATACTTGTCCACCGTGCCGCCGTGTGCAAAGATGACGTCTGTCATCTCCGAGAGATAGCGGTTAAGCAGCTCGGTGAGGTCCTCCGGCGAGAGGCTCTCGGCCACCGAGGTGAATCCGGCTACGTCGCTGAAGAAGACGCTCATCTGCCGCCGCTGACCGCCCAGGCGCAATTGGTCCGGGTTCTTGAGGATCTGTTCGATCACCTGATGGCTGAGATAGTGCTGAAAGACCTTTTTGACGAAACGTTTCTGGCGTCCCTCCAGGGCGTAGTTGAGCACCGAGCCGGCCGCGAAGGTCACCACCACGCCGGCCAGGGGGGCGATCAGAATCAGCCAGATGCCGGCCCGGAAGGCCAGAACGGAAGCCAGGACGGGTATCAGCAGACAGATGATGACGCCCACGGCCATGAATCCCAGGCGCCGGGGCCAGGTGACGGCCAGGGCCGTGAGCAGAGCGAGCACCAGGATCAGGACCGCCGTCATCCAGCCCGGGGCCGGGGCGATGAAATCTCCCGCCAAAAGGTTGTCGATGACGGTGGCGTGAACCTCCACGCCGGGATAGACCGAGCTCAGCGGAGTGGGCCGCAGGTCCATCAGGCCCGGGGCGCTGAAGCCCAGCAGGACGATCTTTCCGCCGAAGAAGTCCGGATCGATCTGCGGCTCCAATCCCTCCTCCAGCTGCAGCTGGGACTGGATCACGTCGGCCATGGAGATGGACCGGTAGGTGCCCACGCCGCCGTGGTAGTTGATGATCAAACGTCCGGACTCGTCCAGAGGAAGAGGCCGCCCGGCCAGCGAAAGCGCCTCGCCGGCCTGCCAGCGCAGCGATCCGTTCAACAGCTGCCGGCAGGCGGCCAGGGGCAGGGCGGGGTAGAGCCGGTCGCCATAGGAACAGATCAGGGGCAGGCGGCGGAAAATGCCGTCATCGTCGGGGGGAAAGCTGACGTTGCCCACCGTCAAGGCCGAGGAGAGGATCTCCTCGACCGAGAGGGTCACCGAGTTTCGAGTCAGAGTTTTTTGAAGGGGGAAATCCGGCAGGCCGATGGCGTGCTGTTGAAGAATCTTTTCGCCGGCCGTATCGACGGACGTTGGCTCCTGGGCGCTAAAGAAGGCCGCCAGGGCAACATTGCCGGCATCGGCCAGGGTCATTCCGAAGTACAGGTCGTCCTCCAGGCCGTACACCGAGCTCTCGGTGAAAAGGATATCGAAGACCAGAGCACGGGCGCCGCCGGTCTGGCACAACCGCGCCGCGGCGGCATAGAGCTGGCGCGGCCAGGGCCAGCCGAGGCCCTCCTGCTCGTAGAAATTCAGGCTCTGTTGGTCCACCAGCAGGATGACGATCTCATCGCTGGCCGATTGAGGCTCGGCCAGCGAGCGCAGCCGCCAGTCCCAGCTCTTCCACTCCAGGGTCTGCAAGATGCCGCTGACGTGCAGGATGAGCATGGCCAATCCGACGGATAGTCCCAGAATGATGGCGCGGATCGTTTTCTGCTTTTGGGCTTTGGACATGAGAGGGTTATCCCAACGCCTTGTTAAAGCGCTTCGTTCGAGCCGGCTCCGCTGAGCCGCCGTATCCCCGGGAGGCGATCTCCTCGCGGACCTTCTCCAGGCGGTCATACGGAGCGGGGTGGGTCTTGAAAAATCCCCTGCCGGTGCCCCCCTGGGCGCTGACGGCCATGTTCTCTAAAGAGGACACCAGGCCGCCGGCGGCATATCCGGCCGTGGTGGCGTATTGCAGACCCAGACGGTCGGCCTCATACTCCTGCTGGCGGCTGTAACCATTGACCACCAGCTGGTCGACGATGTCGCCCAGGGCACCGTCGAAGGCCCCGGTCAGCTTGGTCAGCTGTTCCTGGTTATAATGCTTGGAGGTCTCGGTCAAGAGCACGTCGAAGGCGTCCATCATCCGGGATTTCTTGATGGCCTTGAGGCCGTGCTTGGCGCAGATGTGTCCCACCTCGTGGGCCAGAATGCCGGCCAGGGCTTCCTCGTCCTGGCAGGTGCTCAGCAGTCCCCGGGTGATAAAGACGAATCCGCCGGGGCAGGCGAAGGCATTGATCTCGTCGCTGTCCAGCACCAGGAAGTGATACCCGCCATAGATCTCCGGGCGGTCGGAGGTGTAGGACACCGCCGTGCCCACCTTGTTGACGTAGGCGGTCAGCCGCTCGTTCTGATAGGCCGGATACTGAACCAGGATCCTGGCCGCCACCGAACGGCCAAGATAATACTCCTGTTCCTCGGTGAGGTCCTCGAAGCTGTGTTCCACAGCCACAGCCACCTTATCGATGGAGTCCTTCTGTTCTTCGCTGATGACGCCCTTTTTTTCTAAAACGGTGGTGCTCATCTTGCTGACGGTGGCGCAGGCCAGTATCGAGATGGCGGCCAGGAGTGCCAGGAGAGAGATGGTCTTCATAGGGACGGTCTTATTCATCGGCCACCTCCGTATTCTCCCAGCTTGCCCTCCTTGAAAAACTTCTCCATGTCCTTCTCGCTGACGGTGATGGCGCCCATGCGGTCCACCCAGGTGTAATTCAGGCCGGCCGATTTACGGTATTCCTTCTCCACCTGTTCATTGAATCCCTTGCCGGCCAGGGCCACCTCGTCGGCCGTCGTGCCCGTTCCCGAGGTTCGCCGGGCGGTCAGAGAGAACGAGGGCTCCTCCACGGCGCTGCCGTGAACCCAGCCCTGCAGGCCGGCCGTGGTCATGCCCTGGATCCAATCGCCCTGTTGATCCAGTTTCTGGATGGCATCGCCGAAGCTCAGGTTGGCCACGGCGGGAGCGTAGAATTTGGGGCTTTTCCGCAGCTTGGTGGTCTTCACCGTGACCTTGAGCGTCTCGGCGGCCATGACCCCGGCCGAGATGAGAACGGCCAGGAGGATGGGGAGGACGAATTTTTTCTTCATCGGCAATACCTCCTTCTTTGTTTTCAAGTCCCTTTCGCGTGTTCCTGAAAAGTGTCCGCCCCGTTGAAAAATTTATCATAGGGAAGGGAGGGAACATCTCAGATCCGCGATCCTCGAGTCTATTTCTATGGCAAGCCCTACAATAATATTCCACCGGCTCAGGTATGTCAAGACCTTATTTCTTCATCTCCTCCGACAGCCCCTCCGGCGACAGGGGGGTGACGAAAAGGGTCTTCTCATGTTCCACGAAGGCCACCCCCGGTTTGGCCCCTCTGGGTTTACGGACATATCGTTTCTCGGTGACGATGACGGGAACGGTTCCGGAATGACGCGAACGGCTGTAGTGAGCGGCCAGTCCGGCGGCCAGCTCCATGATCCCCCGGCCGGGCAGATCCTTTCGTCCCTCCCGGCGGATCACCACGTGAGAGCCCGGCACGCCCTGCGCATGGAGCCACAGATCGTCGGAGCGGGCCACCCGGTGGGTGAGCTGATCGTTCTCCTTATTATTGCGTCCCACCAGGACGGTCCACCCGTCGGGCAGCGTGTATCTTCGGCCGACGATGTCTTTTTCAGCTCGGCTGCGCCCGGCCCGGCCGGGAGGCATCTGCGGTTTGACGCCCCATCGGGCGAATCTCACTTCGACCGATTGGACCTCCTCGAGATCGGAGGCCTGGGCGAGCCCGTCCCGGAGAGCGGTCAGGCTGGCAATCTCCTCGTCCAGCCGGCCGAGCTGATGAAGCACCTTCGGAAGGGCGGCCTTGGCCCTGCGGTAGCGTTTAAAGTATCGCTGGGCGTTGTCAGACGGGGTCAGCTTCGGATCCAGGGAGATATCCACCTGGCGGGTCGGATCGGTCGAGTCCGGCAGGCTCACCCGTGAGGAACCTTTCCGCAGGCGGCTCAGATGAGCCGTCAGGTTCACGCCGGCCCGCTGGAATTCCTCCGCCCGTTGGGCTTGTTGGGCATCCCGCTGGAGATGTTTCCAGGCCCGGCGGTGGCGACGAAGGATGAGGTTGATCTGTTGCAACAGCTTCGTTTTTTTTGAGTTCACATCGGTCAGCCGGGTCTGCCGGCGGAACAGATCCTGCAATGCCTGGCTGAGCGTGTCGTAAGGGTGCTTTCGATCCCCGGGAACGGAGCCGGGATTATAGGGCAGCAGCCAGGCGGGCTGCCGGCCCTCATCCAGAATCAGGGTGGGGGCAGGGGGGCCCTCCCGAAGACGTCCGAACCAGGCCTGCAGGCGGCTCCAGATGGATCGCTGCACCTCGGCGGTGATCTCACTGGCTTCCGGGGAAAGCCCCATCGATCTCAATATTTCTTCGAAAAGGTAGGGGCTTGCCCAGGGGAAAAGATGATCAAGTTTTTTCCCCAGCGGGAGAGCGATTGTATTCCCCAGAGCGTCGAGAAAACTCTCCTCCGAATCGGCATCCGGATGCAGGCCCGGAGGAGATGGCGGAGGCTGGTAGGGTTTGCCGGGCAGCACCTGACGGAGGCGGCTGTTGCGGCCGTCCACCCGCCGAAGCGCATACAGCACCATCTGGCGTTCGGTGTCCAGCAGGATGACGTTCTGACGCCGGGGGACCAGCTCCAGGATCAGGGTTCGCCGGATGGGTCCCCGGATCTCGTCGATCCGAATCGTCTCCAGACGGATGATCCGGTCATGGCGCCAGGAAGCCACCGATTGGATGGTGTGGCCCCTCAGATGCCGGTCGAGGATATGGCTGACGTCATTCGAAGAGCCTTTCGCGGCCGGTTCCGGACAGAGAAATGGCACGAACAGGTCCGGCCAGGTGGACAGCGCCAGACAGGGGCCCTGAGTTCCGGAAGCGAGAGACAGGCACAGGCCGACCCGGGATCCCGGATCGCGGACGGCCGTCACTTGCCTGCCGGTGAGGATGGGACGCAGCTCACCGGCCAGGGCTGTGATGGTGGTCAGAGGGATTCTCATTGATTCATACACAATCCGCTTGGCAATAATGAGTAGTCGTTATCAGGTGATGTAATAAATGAAGAGCGTCCTCGCGCTCGTCGGCTCAAAGTAAGATAGGCCTGTCAGGCCAGCCTGTCAATGATTTCCTTCGCCAGCCATATTTTCGATCGAGATGGAGATTTAAATTGACAATGATAGAATAGTTTCGTATATATTGAGTTTGTAAAAAAAAGGCAGGTGTCTATGATCGAGAGCATGACGGGATACGGTCAGGGAGAGGTCGAGCGAGACGGCGTGAAGGTTTCCGTGGAGGTCCGCTCGGTCAATAATCGATTTCTGGATCTGCAGATCCGGATGCCGAAGTTTCTTCATCCTCTGGAAAACCGGGTTCGGGAGGCGGCCGGGTCGCTCATCGGCCGGGGAAAGCTGAATCTCAGCCTGACCTGGGAGCAAATGGCTGAGGGAGCGGTCCGCATCAGCGTTGACCTGGAAGCCGCCCGGTCGCTGAGAGAGCTCCTCGAGGAATTGAAACGATCGCTCCATCTGGAGGGTGAGATTCGCCTGGAACATCTCATGAACTTCTCGGAGATTTTTCACCAGGAACGGCAGGAATGGGATACTGATCGGGCCTGGCCCCTGGTGGAGGAGGCCGTCCGCCAGGCCATGGAACATCTCCAGAGCATGCGCCGCAAGGAAGGCCAGCAGCTTCAGACGGATATGGTCGAGCGGCTCGACCGCCTGGAACAGCTCCTCACCGATATCGAGAGCTGTTATCCGGCCAATGTTCAGGAGATCCAGGTGCGGCTCCAGAGGAGAATCGGCGAGTTGATGGACAGCCCTCAGGTGGATCCGCAGCGTCTGGCCATGGAGGTGGCCATGCTGGCCGAAAAAGCAGATATCACCGAGGAGTGTGTCCGGTTTCACAGTCACAACAAGCAGTTTCGCTCGACGCTGGAGAGCAGCGGGCCGGTGGGACGAAAGCTGAACTTTCTCCTCCAGGAGATGAATCGCGAGGCCAACACGATGGCCTCCAAGGCCAACGATGTCGAGGTGGCCCATCAGGTGGTCGAGATCAAGGAGGAGATCGAGCGCATCCGTGAACAGGTGCAAAACGTGGAGTGAACCTATCGATGGAGTCAGAGGCCTGGAAACAGGAAGGTCTTCTGGTGGTGGTCTCGTCACCATCGGGAGGGGGAAAGACCACCATCGTCAACCGGATCAGGGAGAGACATGATGAATATGTCTACTCCGTCTCCGTTACCACCCGGCCGATGCGCTCCGGAGAGATGGATGGACAGCACTATACCTTCGTCGGGCCGGAAGAGTTCCTTCTCCGGCGGGAACGGGGAGAATTCGCCGAATGGGCCCGGGTTCACGATCATGAATATGGCACCCCGCGGCGGTTGATCGACGAGGTGTTAACGGCCCGGCAGGTGGCCCTCTTCGACCTGGACGTTCAGGGGGGGCTGCAGATCAAAGGCACCTATCCTCAGAGTGTGCTGGTGTTCATTCTGCCGCCCACACTCCGAGAGCTGGAAAACCGTTTGCGGGGCCGGCGGAGCGATACGGAGAAGGCCATCAGAACCCGGCTGAAAAATGCCCGCCGGGAAATCACCTTCTGGTCGCAGTATGATTACGTCGTCATGAACGACCGTTTGGAGGAAGCGATCAGCCGTGTGGAGGCCATCATCGTCGCTGAACGATGCCGCTCCAGCCGGAACCGGATCATCTCTTTGAGCGAGTAGGATCTCAAATAGACAGGAGCTTTTCAACTGGAGGTAGATGTTATGAATTATGTCACTTCCGATGAGCTTATCGGTAAAGTTTCCAACAAGTATGTGGCCGTGGTCGTGGCCGCTCTGCGAGCCCGGCAGCTGAACCTGCTGGAGAAAAAGCAACAGGAGCTCACCCAGGAGCAGGCCCAGGAGGAGGAGGCCGATGATGTTATGGAGGAGGGGGGGGAAAGGGAGACCGACCGGGAAGTCAAGGAAAAGGTTACCGTTCTGGCCATGCGGGAGCTGATCGAGCAAAAGATCAATTACACCCGCGAAGAGAAGTAACATGAACCTGGTGAGGAATATGTCGCGTTCTCTCGTCATCGTCGAATCGCCGGCCAAAGCCCGGACCATCAAGAAGTTTCTCGGAAAAGGATTCGAGGTCAAGGCCTCCATGGGGCATATCAGAGATCTGCCCGAGAAAGAATTAGGGGTGGAGATCGAGCATCAATTCCGTCCGCATTACCGGCTCATCAAGGGGAAGCGGAAGGTTATCAAGGAGCTGAAGACTTCCGCACAGAAAGTGTCGACCGTCTATCTGGCGGCAGATCCCGACCGGGAGGGAGAAGCCATCGCCTGGCATATCGCCCAGGTATTGGAAGGCGATGGCCGAAAGATCTATCGCATCCTGTTCAACGAGATCACTCAGAAATCGATCGAAGCCGCCATGCAGCAGCCCCGTCAGATCGATATGAGCCGGGTCGACGCTCAGCAGGCTCGCCGGATCATGGATCGTTTGGTCGGCTACCAGGTCAGCCCCTTTCTATGGCGCACGCTTTATCGGGGTCTCAGCGCCGGCCGGGTTCAATCGGTAGCTCTGCGGCTGATCTGCGAGCGGGAAGATCTCATCGAGGCCTTTGTACCGAAAGAATACTGGAGCATCGAGGCTCTCCTGCAGGCTCACCAGGGACAGCCCTTCGTTGCGCAGCTGGCCACGATCGATGATCACAAGGCCGTCATCGAAGACGAGACGTCGGCTCGCCGGATCACCGCATCGCTGAAGAGTAAGGAATTTGTGGTCAGCGAAGTGACACAGAAGGATCAAAAACGGAATCCGCTGCCGCCTTTCATCACCAGCACCCTGCAGCAACAGGCGGCCAGGGCCTTGAGATTCCGGGTTCAGAAGACGATGATCGTCGCCCAGCAGCTCTATGAAGGACTTGATATCGGAGGCGACAGTCCCGAGGGATTGATCACTTATATGCGAACCGACGCTCCCAGAGTCTCTCAGGAGGCCGTCGACCAGGTCCGGGATTTCATCGCCGAACGATTCGGTCAACCCTATCTGCCTAAAACGGTCCGAAAGTATAAATCCAAGCGGGGCGCGCAAGAGGCTCACGAAGCCATTCGTCCCACCTCGGTCCATCATCTTCCCGAGGATCTCAAGCCGTATCTCGACAAGGATCAGTTTCGTCTCTATCAGCTGATCTGGAAACGGTTCGTGGCCTCACAGATGAATCCGGCCCGTTTCAAGGTGACCCAGGTGAAGGTGTCAGCCGATGGCCATGGGTTCCGGGCATCGGGCACAGTTCCCGTGTTTGACGGTTACCTGTCGGTTTATCAGGAGGCCCTTGAGGAAAAGTCCAAGGAGGAGGGTCAGCTGCCGCCTCTGGAGGAAGAGGAACGGTTGAAACTGTTGTCCCTGACGCCGGAGCAGCATTTCACCAAGCCGCCGCCGCGCTACAGCGAGGCCACGCTGGTGAAAACACTGGAATCGGAGGGCATCGGCCGGCCCAGCACTTACGCTCAGATCATCACCACCATCAGAAACCGCAAATATATCGTCTCCGAGGGCCGAACGTTGCAACCCACCGATCTGGGGAAGACGGTCAAAGGGCTGCTGGTGGATAATTTTCCGGACGTCTTTCAGGTGGATTTTACGGCGAAAATGGAGGAAGAGCTCGATCGGGTCGAGACCGGTGAATATGAATGGCAACGGGTGGTGGACGATTTTTACGGCCCCTTCCAGCGCGACCTGGAGGAGGCCAATAGCAAGAAGGCCGACCTGAAAAGCGCGCTGCAGAAAGAGACCGACATCGTCTGCGAAAAATGCGGCGGCGCCATGGTGATCAAATGGGGCCGCAACGGCCGATTTCTGGCCTGTTCGAATTACCCCCAATGCCGCAATACCAAACCCCTGCCGGGGGAGGAGTCGGAGCAGGAAACCGGTGAGGTGTGCGACCGCTGTGGCGCCCCCATGGTGGTGAAAACAGGGCGCTTCGGCCGGTTCTTGGCCTGCTCCAACTATCCCGAATGCCGCTCTACCAAACCTCTGAGGATCGGCGTTCGCTGCCCGCGAGAGGACTGCCCGGGACACCTGATCGAGCGGAAGACGAAGACGGGGCGGATTTTCTATGGATGCAGCGAGTATCCCAAATGCCAGTTTGCGACCTGGAACAAGCCGGTCGATAAAGCCTGCCCCCATTGCGGCGCCAAGCCGCTGGTGGAGAAGCAGACCAAGGCCAAAGGGACCTTCTACCAGTGCCTCACTTGCAAAGGGGAGGTGAGTCCGGAGGAGGAGGACGATGATTCCTAGGCATCTCCTTCTGTGAAAAAGATGTCCTCGGCGTTGGTCATAGGAGGCGGCCTGGCCGGATGCGAGGCGGCCTGGCAACTGGCCGTCAGGGGGATCGCCGTCGATCTCTACGAAATGCGGCCATCTCTTCCCACCCCGGCTCATCGGACCGCTTGGCTGGGAGAGCTGGTGTGCAGCAACTCCCTGAAGTCGGATGCCCTCGACACGGCCAGCGGTTTGCTCAAACAGGAGCTGCGGGCCCTGGGTTCTATGATTCTCGAGACGGCTGAGCAGACGTCTGTGCCGGCCGGTTCGGCTTTGGCCGTCGACCGTGACCGGTTTGCCTCACGGATCACCGAACGACTGCAGCAACATCCCCTGGTGCGCATCATCCGTCAAGAAGTCAAACAGCTGCCTTCCGGAAAACCTCTGGTCGTGGCCAGCGGTCCGCTGACTTCCGAGGCTCTGACCGAGCATCTGGCCGCTTGCCTGGGCCAGGACAACCTCTATTTTTACGATGCCATCGCGCCGTTGATTGACGCCGACAGCCTGGACCGCCGGAAGATATTCGCCGCTTCACGATATGAAAAAGGTACTCCCGCCTATCTGAACTGTCCCCTGAACCGACAGCAATACCAGACATTCTATGAACACCTGGTGGCGGCCGAAACGGTGCCGTTGCATGCCTGTGAAAAGGATCTTTTTTTTCAGGCCTGTTTGCCCATTGAGGAGCTGGCCCGAAGAGGACCGCAGACCTTATCGTTCGGTCCCTTTCGGCCGGTCGGGCTGATCGATCCGCGGACCGGAAAACGGCCCTGGGCCGTCGTCCAGCTGCGGCAGGATAATGCCCCGGCCAGCATCTATAATATGGTGGGATGTCAGACGCGGATGCGGCAGAACGAGCAGCATCGTATTTTTCGTCTCATTCCAGGCCTGGAACAGGCCCGCTTCCTGAGGTATGGCAGCGTGCACCGAAACACCTATGTCCGTGCGCCGCGCATCCTGGAGGCGACCCTGGCCGTCCGCGGTCAAGGCGATCTCTTCCTGGCCGGCCAGATCACCGGAGCGGAAGGATATATGGAGGCCGTGGCCACCGGACTGCTGGCCGGGATCAATGTGGCCCGCCGGCTGAGAGACCTGCCGCCGCTGGTGCCTCCGGAGACCACCGTCATAGGGTCTTTGTGCCATTATCTCGAAACGGCCGATGCCGCTCACTTTCAGCCTATGAACGTCAATTTCGGGCTGATGCCGCCATTGAGCCGTCGCATCAGAAAGAAGGCCGATCGCCGCGGACTGCTGATCCGGAGAGCTCAACAAGATCTCAATATCTGGATGAGAAAGAGAGGTGTCGAACCTCGTGGCGAACCTGGAACAGTCTCTGAAGAAATTTCTTGTCTCCCTGGCTCTGGAGCGTAATTACTCCGAGAACACGGTCAAGGCTTATAACAGCGACCTGGTTCAGCTGGAGCAGTTCCTCCAGGATCAATTGGGTCGCAGGGACCTTTTGGTCAAGGAGATCAACCGCCTGTCCATCCGGCATTTCCTCAGCACACTGCATCGTCAGGGATACAACAGCCACTCGATCATGCGCAAGCTTACCGCCGTCCGCTCCTTTTGCCGCTATCTTTGCCGGCAGGGGCTGCTGCCGTCCAATCCGGCCACAGGCCTGATGCCGGTCCGGGGCGAAAAACGATTGCCCACCTTTCTGGACGTGACTCAGGCGGCCCGGGTCATGGACCTGCCCGACCGCCGGAAGGTTCTCGGCCTCAGGGATGCGGCCACTCTCGAGCTGCTCTACGGAACCGGTATCCGCCTGATGGAGCTGGTCGGGCTCAACCTCTCGGATGTGGACATGGTCGGGGAGGTTATCAAGGTGCGGGGAAAGGGGAAAAAGGAGCGCATCCTTCCCCTGGGGAGAAAAGCCCTGGAAGCCCTCCGGAACTATCTGGATCGCAGGGATGAAATCTCAGTGAAGGGGCGCAGGCCATCCCGGGTGGCCGTATTGCTGAATTATCAGGGGGGGCGTATCTCCGCCCGCAGCGTGCGGCGCATGGTCACCGGATATCTCCGCATGGTTTCGGAGAAGAGCCATCTGAGCCCGCATCTGCTGCGCCACTCCTTCGCCACGCACATGCTGGATGCCGGTGCCGATCTGCGGGCCGTCAAGGAGCTGCTGGGACATGCCAGTCTGTCCTCTACACAGATCTACACTCATGTGACCGTGGAGAAGCTTCGCCGCGTCTACGACCAGGCCCATCCCAGGGCGTAAATGAGAGCTGTTCATGATCGAATACATCGGCGCCATCCACATCCACTCCGAATACTCAGATGGCACCAAATCCATTCCGGAGATCGCCCGGATCGCCGGGTCCGTCGGCCTCGACTTTTTGCTGTTCGCCGATCATATGACCTTACAGCCCCTCGAGGATGGCCACGAGGGCTGGCACAACGAGATCCTGGTCCTGATCGGCTATGAGATCAACGATCGCGATGATCACAATCACTACCTGGCCTTCGACGTGTCGGAGGTTCTGGACGAGAGCCTGTCCGCCCCGGAATACGTTCGGGAGATCCACCGCCGCGGGGGACTGGGGTTCATTGCTCATCCGCACGAGGTACGCCAGGCCTTCGACAAGTTTCCGCCCTACCCGTGGACGCACTGGGAGGCGGATGAGTTCGACGGCATCGAGATCTGGAACCACATGTCGGAATGGATGGAGGGCCTCACCAAGGCCAACCGTCTGAAAATGATTTTGTCGCCGCGCAAACTGCTGAAAGGGCCTCCCCAGGCCACACTGGAAAAATGGGACCGGATCAGCGCCCGCCGCCGGGTGACCGGCATCGGAGCCATCGACGTGCATGCCTATCCTTACCGCCTGGGGCCTTTTACCATCGTCATCTTTCCCTACAAGGTGCAGTTCAAGTCCATTCGTACCCATCTGCTCCTTGAGGAGCCGCTCGAGGGGAATCTGGAGAGCGACAGGACGGCCGTTTACAGGACGCTGCGCGCCGGTCGCGCGTTCGTATCAAATTATCGCTGGGGCGATGCCCGCGGTTTTCGTTTCTGGGCCCAGGGGGGGGATGTGACCGCGCAGATGGGAGAGTCTCTGCTGTGCACCCAGGGTGTGGATCTGCTGACCAGGACACCGGTCGATTGCCGTATCGTTCTCATTCGAGACGGCCGGGAGGCGGCTTCAGTCTTCGGACGTGAGCTTTTTCACCGGACCGATCTGCCTGGTGTCTACCGCATTGAGGCTCACCGGCGAGGGCGCGGATGGATCTACTCGAATCCCATCCAGCTGATCCTGAAACAGGGTGACGGTTGGATAAAAAAGGCTTGACAAAATTCTGTTTTTCGTCTATAATACAGAGACAATAAAACGAAAAGACGAGCGGGAATAGCTCAGCTGGTAGAGCACCACCTTGCCAAGGTGGACGTCGCGGGTTCAAGTCCCGTTTCCCGCTCCATTTTTTTGGCGGCATAGCCAAGAGGCTAAGGCAGAGGTCTGCAAAACCTCCATCCCCGGTTCGAATCCGGGTGCCGCCTCTTTTTTTTGTGGTGAGTGCTTGGTGCTGCGCGAAAACATCGGGGTTCGAGATCCCCACAGCCTGGACTCAACCCCGCGATTCGGGGGCAACCAACTGATTTCTGCCTTCCTCTTTCTATCTTCCTCTTTTTTCCCTTCCTCTTCCTGACTGTTGCGCATCGCCCGGAGGTCCTGTTTTTTCTCCTTGATTTTTACTTCACCAGATTATATGATTAGGGCAGAATGATCGCCTGTCGGACATAGATATCCTGTCAGTGAGCGGATATGAAGACATCCCCATCCTCATCAAACAGGAAAAGAACCACGGGACGGAAGACCGTCAAGGATTTTCAAAACCTGTCCCGTCATATTCTCCGCAGGGCCAATAGAAACGCATCTCAGGCCGATTTTCTCAGGGAGGTTTCCGAGATGCTGTTGAAATTTGCCAGCTGCGACGCCCTGGAGCTATGGCTCAAGGAGGAGGAGGGCTATTTTCGCTGTCGCACCGTGCTTTGTCTTGCCGGGTGCTTTCACTTTCAGGTTCTTCCCAGACTGAGAAGTGGGCAGCTCGACAATGTTCAGAAGTCAGCGTTAGAGGCTAAATTGGCCCGGATCAGCATGGATCTCATTCATCGACGATACGACACAGATTCACCCAATATGACCCCTCAGGGAAGTTTTTATTCAGGGAACGTACAGGTCGATCTTTTTTTAGACCCCTCGCCGCCTCCTTCATCAGGTGCCAAAACATCCAGTGAAGATTCCAATTATCAATCGGTTGCCATAATTCCCCTGCAGCTCAGCCAGCTGAATATTGGCATCATGTGGATCAAAAGCCGGCGGCCGGATGTTTTTCATCGCGGAGAAATCGAGATGTATGAGGACATCGTAGAAGTTCTGGCCGTGACCCTGATCAACCAACGGGCGAGAGCAGCCTGCCGTGAAAGGGTCAAGGAATTAACATGCCTGTATGGTATCGCCAAAGCTGCCGAGCAGCCGGGGAATTCCCTGGAACAGTTGCTGAGGAGTATCACCGATCAGCTTCCACCGGCCTGGCAATATCCGGAGCAGGCTTCCGCCAGAATCGTGATCGATGGCCGTTCCTTTGAGACGCCAAAGTTCTGGGATGGACAGCAAAAACAATCGGCCGAAATTATCGTCAATGAGAAACATCGTGGTATCGTGGAGGTCGTTTATGCAGGAAACCAGCCGGAATTAGATGAAGGTCCGTTTCTGAAAGAAGAACGGACTCTGCTGGATAGCGTCGCTCGCCAGGTGGCCATGATCTTAGAGCAGCGGGAAGCCGAGGAACAGCGGGAGATGCTGGAAGATCAATTGCGCCATGCGGATCGGCTTGCCACTATCGGACAGTTAGCGGCCGGAGTGGCTCATGAGTTGAACGAGCCTCTGGGCAGCATTCTGGGATTCGCGCAATTGACCCAGAAGGATTCTCAATTAAGCGCACAAACACGTGAGGATATCAAAAAAATTGTCGGCGCCTCTCTTTATGCGCGTGAGATTGTGAATAAGCTCAAATTGTTCGCCCGTCAGACGCCGCCTCAGAAGGCCCTCCTGGATCTCAATGAGCTTGTAAAAGAGGGACTGATTTTCTTGAGCTCACGTTGCGCCAAAGCGGACATCGAGATGGTTCGCCATCTGGATCCCAATCTTCCCGCTATCGTCGCCGATAAAGGACAGATTCATCAAGTGCTGGTCAACTTGGTGGTCAATGCCATTCAGGCCATGCCGTCGGGCGGTCGGCTGACCATCAGCACCCGCTCTGGGGAGGATGTCGTCGAGCTGACCGTGGAGGATAATGGAGTGGGAATGGATACGGAAGTGAGAAAGAAGATCTTCATTCCTTTCTTTACCACCAAGGAGGTCAGCGAGGGGACCGGCCTGGGCCTGGCGGTGGTCGATGGCATCATCAGTTCGCATAACGGAAGCATCAGCGTGGAGAGTGTGCTGGGGCAGGGGAGCAGGTTTTCCATCCGGCTGCCGTTGGGGACTATGGATGCGACGGAGGAGATTAAATCACATGTCACCTGACAAGAACTCGCCGAACAAGAATTCATCTAAAAACATATCGTCTAAAAAGTTATCCTCAAGCATTCTTGTCGTCGACGATGCGCCCGATACCTTGGAGATGATACAGCGAAATCTTGCCGCCGGGGGATACCGAGTCTATACGGCCCCGGGGGTTATGGAGGCGATTCGTCTGCTGGACCAAAGCCCGGTCGATCTGGTCATTACAGACTTAAAGATGCCAAAAATCAGCGGCATGGAGCTGGTCAAACATGTTCGTGAGAATTTGACGGATACCGAAGTGATCATGGTGACCGGGTATGCCACAGTCGAGGGTGCCGTTGAGGCCGTAAAAACCGGTGCCGAGGAATATATCAGTAAGCCCTTCACCGATGAAGAACTGTTGCAGGCGGTGAAACGCGTGTTGGACAAGCAGCGGATCCGTCGCACTCAACAATCGAGTCCCGAGAAACCGGCTCCGGCATACGGCCTCATCGGCCAATCCAAGGCCATGGAAAAGGTATACGATGCTATCTCCAAGGCTGCTTCGACTCCGGCGACCATTCTTATTACCGGTGAGAGCGGCACCGGAAAGGAACTGGTGGCTCGGGCCATTCATTACAGCAGCCATCGCTCATCGGCCCCTTTTGTGCCCATCAACTGTGGTGCCATTCCTCGGGAGCTGTTTGAAAGCGAGCTGTTCGGCCATGTCAAGGGTGCTTTTACAGGCGCCAGCGATTCTCGGGCCGGATTCTTCCAGACGGCCGACGGGGGCACCATCTTTCTGGACGAGATCGGAGAGATGAGCCTGGCATTCCAGGTGAAATTATTGCGTGTCCTCCAGGACAAAGAGGTCGTCATGGTGGGAAGCACTCGACCCCGTAAAGTGGATGTTCGCATCCTCGCGGCCACCAATATGGGTCTGCCCAGTCTGGTGAAAAAGGGGGCCTTTCGCGAAGATCTTTTTTTTCGTATCTCCGTCATCACGGTGGAAGTGCCGCCCCTGAGAGAGAGGGGAGATGATATTCTCCTGTTGGTCCAGTATTTCACACAGAAATATGCCCGGGAATCCGATCGCTCGGTGCCGAGGTTTTCCGATGACGCTTTGCAGGCGATGAAGAGCTACAGTTGGCCGGGCAATGTCCGGGAGCTGGAAAATGTCATCCAGCGGGCCATCGTCATGACCGATGGGAACATCATCGATGTGCCCGATCTGCCCGCCAATATGCGGTTCACGGCGCCTCACGAGAAGGGGCTCCATCGCACCCTGGCCGAGGTCGAGGCCGAGCATATTCGTAACGTGCTGGCCAGCGTCAACGACAATAAAACTCGCGCTGCCGAAATTGTGGGAATCGACCGCAAAACTCTGCGTGAGAAACTGAAAGCGAATCCCGCCACGCCCTGACGTGAATGATACTCACTCCGAGGAAATTCTCCCCACCGGTTCAAATATCCCCGCCTGAATCCACCGTTTTCAGACCGCATTCCTCGATCTGTACGATCCCCCAAAGAAATATCATGGCATCCCTCCATCTCGCTAACTAATTGTTTATAAAGGTATTATAATTCAGAAAGAATTCCTCGGGAATTTATCTTTCGAGGATATCCTGTGGTGAAATGACGTTGGCACAGGCTTTGCCTCTTGCCGTCGTAGGTGGGGGAAAGAAGAGAATCATGGAGACGATGGCGCAGGTTCCGGAAGGGTCACCAACGGCTGCCATCGTTCAACAGCAAACCAGGATCGTTTCAAAGAAAGGAGAGTCGAAGATGAAGACCATGACACGGAACGCCACGGCTGTTCAACCGAAGTCTGAAGAGATCGTGACAACTGAGAGAGATATGAAGGAGACCAGCCCCACCGTGCTGGAGCAAGCAGAGACGCCTGCCACGGAAACCGCTGCTCCGGAATCCCAAGAGAGTTCCCCAAAGGCCGATCGGGAGCTGATCGTGAGCAAAGGTCTTTGCGCCACCTGTAATGAGGTCTCTGATTGCGTGTATGCCCGGCAGGCAGCAGCTCCCATTCTTTTCTGTGAGATGTTCGACGATCGCCAGGCGGGAGGTCCGT
>CAZOYL010000031.1:20714-22921 GCA_964584035.1 uncultured Gemmatimonadota bacterium
GCAGCTCCCATTCTTTTCTGTGAGATGTTCGACGATCGCCAGGCGGGAGGTCCGTCTACGGTCGAGGAAAAGGAGGATGCGGTTCATTCCTCTGAGGTGCCGCCCGCGGAGAGCCATCTGAAGGGCCTGTGCGTGAATTGTGAAAACCGTCAGACCTGCGCCTTCCCGAAACCGCCCGAAGGCATCTGGCATTGTGAGGAGTACCGCTGATCGGCCCAAATTCATAAAACTTGTCTGGAACGATCTTTCAGGTAGGGATTGTTGAGGAGGACTTCACCATGAGCAACAAGGCCGTCACGATGGAGAAAGTGCTTACGGAAATAGAAAGCAAGGAGGTCGGCACGGCTGGACCTGTCGGGAGGAAAAAGTCCGACGTCTATCAGAATGTCACCCGCCAGTTCAACAAAGCGGCCGATCTGATGCGCCTGGATCCCGACATCCGCAAGATCCTGGCTAATACGATGAACGAGATTGTGGTCCATTTTCCGGTGAAGATGGACGATGGACGACTGGAAATTTTCACCGGATACCGCGTACAGCACAACAACGCCCAGGGGCCGTTTAAAGGCGGCCTGAGGTTCCATCCCCGTGTGGACATCGATGAGGTAAGAGCCCTGGCTACCTGGATGACGTGGAAATCGGCCATTACCCAGATCCCTTTCGGCGGTGCTAAAGGCGGCATTCAATTTGATCCGACCGGGTATTCCAGAAGTGAGCTGGAACGTATCACCCGGCGATTCACCTTTGCTCTGGGCGATACCATCGGACCGGAGTATGACATTCCGGCACCCGACGTCAACACCAATGCTCAGATCATGGCCTGGATTTTAGATACTTATCTATCACTGCGTCCGCCGACGAACCGGCAAAACGAACTCCACGTGGTCACCGGAAAACCGGTCGAGGCTGGTGGATGCATCGGCCGTGATAAGGCCACGGGGCAGGGCGTGGTCTATGTGATCGAGGAATGGGCTCAAGATCATCATTTCGATCTCGATGGCGCCACCTTTATCGTACAGGGATTCGGCAATGTAGGTTCCTGGACCTCTCGACTTCTCCGGGAGCGTGGCAGTAAACTCGTCGCCGTGGAGGATGTCACCGGTGCCATTTACCAGCCCAACGGGCTGGACGTCAAACATCTCTCTGGGTATGTACGCGACCGGGGCGGTGTGGCCGGATACAAGATCGCCGAGCCCATCGACCACCAGACATTTTTAAGCACTACTGCGGACATCTTCATACCGGCCGCTTTGGAAAATCAGATCACCGGGGAAACGGCCGGCCGGTTGAACGTCAAGTTGGTGGCGGAGGGAGCCAATGGTCCCACCGATCCCGAGGGAGATGAGATTCTCCAGAATCGGGGCATCGATGTGATTCCGGATATTCTGTGTAACTCGGGAGGTGTGGTGGTCAGCTACTTCGAATGGCTGCAGAACAAGCGCAGCGAAACCTGGGAGCTGGAAGAGGTGGACCGAAAGCTTCACAAGAAGATACTGGCCGCCTACCATAGGGTCCGGGATGCGGCCAGGGATCATCAAACCGACTGGCGCACGGCCGCCTATATCGTGGCGCTCTGCCGACTGGAGCGGGTTTACAAGGAGCGGGGGATTTTCCCCTGAGGGGAAATAAAAAAGATCGAATATTGGAAATTAAGAAACCCCATAAAGAACACCGCAGAATCTTGTTGACACTGCGGTGTTCTTTTATCCATATCAGGATAGGGAAATGTCCAGTGCCGGAGGTCGGACTCGAACCGACATGAGCATAAGCCCGGGGGATTTTGAGTCCCCTGCGTCTACCAATTTCACCACTCCGGCGGGGTCATGTTCAACTCAAAATATATCGTCAGGCCCTGAAATGTCAAGTGGAATTTGGCTTTTCAAGCCAATTTATCCTTGACAATGTCATGGGAAGATATTATGTTCAAATTTAATATACTCGATCGGCATTGGCGTATAAAAGTTTAGCTACGGCTTTCCATTGATACCAATAACAGGAAGAGTGTAAATTAGTTAAATGAACATTAGAAAAAGGAGGATGCTGTCATCAAAACATTGTTAAACTGAGCCCATTCCTGCGTGAACCGAACGTATTGAGGAGGACAAACATGGCAAAGGAAAAGAAGGACATCAGTGTTCTGTTAGATGAGAAGCGAATTTTCAAACCCAGCGAAGATTTCGTCAAACAGACCAACGTGAAACAGTGGA
>CAZOYL010000032.1:0-1309 GCA_964584035.1 uncultured Gemmatimonadota bacterium
AAGGGTTTGCTGGCCGATCATTTCGTCACCGGGACCAATGCCGTCACCCTGGACGGCCGGCTGGTCAACCTGGACGGCGCCGGCAACCGGGTGGCCGCGCTCACCTACGGGCCCCGAAAGGTGATCGTGGTGGTCGGCCGGAACAAGATCGTCGGCGACGTCGATCAGGCTCTCGACCGTATCTGGAACCTGGCCGCGCCGCTCAATGCGGCCCGCCTGAACCGCAAGACCCCGTGCACCGAAACGGCCCGCTGCGAAGACTGCTCGTCCCCGGAGCGGATCTGCAACCATCTGCTGATCACCGAGCGCCAGACGGCGCCGGGGCGGCTGACCGTCATCCTGGTGGATCAGGATCTGGGCTTTTAGGGGAGGAGAAACCATGCCTGTGGCCACCAGGTCGTTTCAGCTGCGGACCGGGGGTGACACGGAGGTGCTGGACATCACCCCTCAGGTGGGCCGGGCCGTCCGGGACGCCGGCCTGAAGAACGGAACCGCCACCGTGTTCATCTCCGGCTCCACCGGAGCCGTCACCACGGTGGAGTTCGAGCCGGGGCTGCAGCGGGATCTCCCGGAGATCATGGAACAGCTGGTCCCCGCCGCCCGGGGATACCATCACGATGAGACCTGGCACGACGGCAACGGTCACGCTCACCTGAGATCCGCTCTGGTGGGCACATCCTTCACCGTCCCCGTCGTTGATGGCTGCCTGACCCTGGGCACCTGGCAGCAGATCGTGTTTCTGGATTTCGACAACCGGCCGCGGAAGCGGGAGATATTGGTGCAGATAGTCGGGGAGTGAAGGATGATTCCGATGAACGATCCCTTCGCAGACTGGACGACAGATATCCTCGATCCGCCCACCATCGAGTGGCGCGATGACCATGTCGAGATGATCGACCAGACCCGGCTGCCCGGCGAGCTGGTCATCCTCGACGTCCGCACGGCCGAGGAGCTGGCCGAGGCCATTCGGTCTCTGCGTGTTCGCGGAGCGCCGGCCATCGGCGTAGCCGCTGCCTACGGAGTAGTTCTGGGGGCTCAGCAATCCCGGGCCGGGGATCCCGGAACATTCCTGAAGGATGTCGAACGGATCATCGCCGGGCTGCGTTCCACCCGCCCGACGGCTGTCAACCTGTCCTGGGCTCTGGACCGTCTGGCCGGGGTGGCCCGCCGGCAGGGCCGGGAGCCCCCGGAAAAAATCTGTCGGGCGCTGCTGGAGGAGGCCCTCCGGCTGCACCGTGAGGACGCCGAGCTGTGCCTCAGGATCGGGCGGAACGGCCATCCTCTGGTGCCCGACGGGGCCCGCGTGCTG
>CAZOYL010000032.1:1319-22618 GCA_964584035.1 uncultured Gemmatimonadota bacterium
TCTGGCCACCGGCGGGATCGGCACCGCCCTGGGCGTTCTGTATACCGCTCATCATCAGGGCAAGCGGCTGACCGTATACGCCGACGAGACCCGGCCGCTGCTGCAGGGCGCCCGGCTGACCGCCTGGGAGCTGTCCCGGGCCGGCATCCCGGTGACGCTGTTGTGCGACAACGCCGCCGGGCGGCTGATGACCGAGGGACGGATCGATCTGGCCCTGGTGGGGGCCGACCGCATCGCCGCCAACGGAGATGTGGCCAATAAGATCGGCACCTATCAGGTGGCTGCGCTGTGCCGGCGGCACGGTTTGCCCTTCTATGTGGCGGCACCTTTCTCCACCCTTGATCTGAGTCTATTGAGCGGCCGGGAGATCCCCATCGAGGAGCGGGGCGCCGAGGAAATCGTCGAGATTTCCGGTAACCAAATTGCCCCTCAAGGGGTTCCGGTCTACAATCCGGCCTTCGATGTCACCCCGGCCGAGCTGGTTACGGCCATCATCACCGACCGGGGAGTTTGCCGGCCGCCTTACCGGGAGGCTCTGTCCCGGCAGGCGGCTTCGAAATGAGCCCTTTTCGACAGATTCCAGGATCGCCCGGAGTGCCTTGACAGGGTTGCGATAAGATAATTTTTTCTTGACAACGTTTAGAGATATTACTATTTTAGAAAATTCAACAACTCACAGACACATACCGAGGGAACCATGAAGACGTATAGCCTCAAACTGGACGATATCGACAGAAAATGGTATCTGGTGGATGCCCGGGGGCAGGTCCTGGGACGCCTGGCTGCCGAGATCGCCACCATTCTGCGGGGCAAGAAAAAGCCCGATTTCTCTTACCACATGGATAATGGCGATCATGTGGTGGTCATCAACGCCGAAAAGGTGGAGGTCACCGGCCGGAAAAAAGATCAGAAACTGTATCATCATCACAGCAGATATCCCGGCGGCATGCGCACCAGAACCTTCGCCGAAGTTCAAGCCCGAAAGCCGGAACAGATCATCCGGCTGGCCGTGAAGGGCATGCTTCCGCATAACACTCTGGGCCGCCAGATGCTGAAGAAACTTCGTATCTATGCCGGCCCGGATCATCCGCACCAGGCGCAGGAGCCGCAACCCATCGAGCTGAGCTGATCGGCCTTCGCCCTGTTTCTTTTTGGAAGCATATCGACACCACCGGCGGCCGGCTCACGGGGCGTCAGTGGTTTTTTACGCTGAGCATGCGATCAGACCAGGAGGTTCTTTCGTGGAAAAAAAACAGTATGCCGCCATCGGTCGTCGGAAAGAAGCCGTGGCCCGGGTGCGCCTGGTGGAAGGCAAGGGACAGCGGTACGTGAATGGAAAGCCGCTCAAGGATTTCTTCGGCCGGGAGACCCTGTTCATGATCATTGAACAGCCGTTTCAATTGACCGAGACCCAGGATAAATTCGACCTCCATGCCAATGTTGATGGCGGTGGTCTCTCCGGGCAGGCCGGGGCTATAAAACTGGGGATCGCCCGGGCGCTGATCCAGATCGATCCGGATCTGCGGCCTCAGTTGAAAGCGGCCGGACACCTGACCAGAGATCCGCGGATGAGAGAGCGTAAAAAATACGGCCTGGCAGGAGCCAGGAAACGGTTCCAGTTCTCCAAGAGATAAGCTGAAAGATCTGTCGCTATTCGGCTACAGGAAGGAGCTATCTGTATGGCAGTTGTCAACATGAAGCAGCTACTGGAGGCCGGAGTTCATTTCGGCCATCAGACCCGACGGTGGAATCCGAAGATGAAGAAGTTCATCTTCACGGCCAGAAGCAGTATCTATATCATCGACCTCAAAAAGACGGCCGAACGAATCGAAAAAGCCTATCAGCTGATCAGGGACAGAGCTGCCGCGGGCGAAACGATCCTCTTCGTGGGCACCAAGAAGCAGGCCAAAGAGTCTGTCACCGGCGAGGCCCAGCGTTGTGGGATGCCCTATGTAACGGAGCGCTGGCTGGGTGGTATGCTGACCAACTTTCAGACCGTCCGGCGCAGTCTGAAACGTCTCGAAGAAATCGAGAAAATGTCACAGGATGGTTCCTTCGAGAAGTTCACTAAAAAAGAAGTCTTGAAACTGGAGAAAGAGCGCAAGAAGCTGGAAAAGAACCTCGGCGGCATCCGGGATATGAGCCGCCTGCCCGGAGTGGTCTATGTAGTTGACACCAAGAAGGAAAAGATCGGGGTGGCCGAGGCCAATCGGTTGAGCATTCCCATCGTGGCCATTCTGGACACCAACAGCGATCCGGACTTGATCAACTTTCCCATTCCGGGCAATGACGATGCCATCAAATCCATCCGGCTCATCTCCCGCTTGATGGCCGATGCTGTTATGGAAGGAAGGCAGGCTGCCGGAATCGAGATCGAGCCGGCGCCGGCGCCCAAGATCGAGGATCGCCCGACCGAGGAAGCCGTCTCCGAACCGGAGAGCGATGGAGAGAAAAAATCCTCACCGAAGCCCCCAGCGAAACCGAATGCGGAAGTGAAACCGAAGCCGAAGGTGCAGCCAAAACCAGCGCCAAAACCAGCGCCAAAACCGGAATCAACGCCCAAATCCGCTCCGAAACCAGAAGAGTAATCTGCCCATCGCAGGAAAAACCTGGTTCTGCTTTGAGAGGACAACTGTAGGAGGATTGAATGCCCATCACAGCGAATACCGTCAAGGAATTACGAGATAAAACGGGCGCCGGGATGATGGATTGCAAGCGTGCTTTAGAAGAGTCCCAGGGTGATGTCGACAAGGCGGTCGAGATCTTGAGAAAGAAGGGTCTGGCAGCCCTGGCGAAAAGAGCCGGCAAGGAGACTTCCGAGGGCGTCATCGCTTCGTATATCCATCCCGGGGAACGCCTGGGAGTCCTGGTGGAGGTGAACTGCGAGACCGATTTCGTGGCCCGGACCGTTGACTTCCGAGGTTTCGTCAAAGAGATCTGCATGCAGGTGGCCGCTGCCAATCCGGTGGTGGTCCAGCGCGAGGAGCTTCCCGAGGAGGATGTCGAGCGTGAGCGGGAGATCTATCGCGATCAGGCTCGCAGCCAGGGGAAACCCGATAAGATCATCGATAAGATCGTCGATGGCAAGATGGAGAAATATTACGGCGAGGTTTGTCTTCTCGACCAGCCGTACATCAAGGATGGCGATAAGAAGGTCTCTCAGCTTCTGGAAGATATCAGGATGAAGGTCGGCGAGAATCTTCACATCAAGCGTTTTGCCAGATTTCGAGTGGGAGAATGACGACGGGCCGGATGACCATTGAGGAGACCAGATGGCCAGGACGGCTTCTGCCGGTAGCTACAAGCGGGTGTTGTTGAAGCTCAGCGGGGAAACCCTTTCGGGTGTGGATGAGCGGGGGTTGCACCAGGAGCGGATCGATGCCCTGGCCGCTTCTCTCAAAGAGGTGACCGGGCTCGGTGTGGAGCTGGCGGTGGTCGTGGGGGGAGGAAATATTTTCAGAGGTTTTCCGGCCAGCGCCCAGGGTTTCGATCGTGAGACGGCCGATTACATGGGCATGCTGGCTACCATCATCAATGGACTGGCTCTGGAGGAGGCTCTCGCTCGAGCCGGTGTGGCCGCCCGGGCCTTTTCCGCCATCACTGTGGGGGAGTTCGTACCAGCCTACAGTCCCCGTCAGGCCCGCCAATGCCTCAAAGACGGCCAGGTGGCTATCCTCGCCGGGGGGACGGGGAAACCTTTCTTCAGCACCGATACGGCGGCTGCCCTGCGAGCCGCTGAGCTGGGTGCCGATGCCCTCCTGAAAGCCACGAAAGTGGATGGCATCTATGATGCCGATCCTCGCAAACATCCCAATGCTAAAAAATTCCCCTGTATTACCTATGAAGAATTCATCAACCGCGGCCTGCGGGTCATGGATACCACGGCCGTGGTGCTCTGCATGGAGAACCATATCCCCATTCTCGTTTTCGATATGACGCGGGAAGGGAATCTTCGTCGCGTCCTCATGGGAGAGGAGATGGGTTCCATCGTCAAGGAGGTCTGCTGATGATCAAGCAGCTCTTCATCGAGACCGAAAAGAAGATGAAGAAAGCATTGGAGGCCAGCCAGCACGAGCTGGCGCTGATCCGGACGGCCAAGGCGACCACCTCACTGCTCGATGGCGTCAAGGTGGATTACTACGGCACCAAAGTGCCTCTCCACCAGGTGGCGGCGCTCAGCGTGCCGGAGGCGCGCCTGATCGTTGTCCAGCCCTGGGAGAAGAATATGATCAAGGAGGTCGAGAAGGCCCTGCTGGCCTCCGATCTGGGTCTCACCCCGAATAGCGATGGTCATGTCATCAGACTGCCCATCCCGCCCCTGACCGAGGAGCGCAGGAAAGAGCTGGTCAAGGTCGTCCATCGGTTGGCGGAAGAAGGACGTATTGCCGTCCGCAACATCCGTCGAGATGGCATCGAAGAGCTCCGCCAGGCCGAGAAGAACGGAGATCTGCCCCAGGATGACAGTAAAAAGGCTCAGGATCACATCCAGGAGCTTACCGATACTTACGTGAACAAGGTCAGCGAGATCATAGAGGCAAAGGAAAAGGAGATCATGGAGGTCTGAGTTTCCCCTCCGGCGTCATGAATACGCCGGAAATCGGTCCTCCGGCACCCCCGGCTTTTTTCCCCTTTTGATCACCTCTCCCCGCCGGCCGCAGATACGATATCGTTGCGTCGGCGGGGATCACCATTTCCTCCCAGAGGTACGGCCTTGGCCCAGGAACTTTCCCAGCTGAAGGATCGGATCACCCGGGCCGGTCACATCCCCAGACATATCGCCATCATCATGGATGGCAATGGGCGCTGGGCCCGGCAGAGAGGGTTGCCTCGAATTGCCGGACACCGCGAGGGCATCAACAACGTCCGGGAGGTGGTTCGCGTCAGCGGCGAGCTGGGCGTCGAGGTGCTCACCCTGTATGTCTTTTCGGCCGAAAATTGGCGCCGGCCGCGGCTTGAGATCGGCGCCCTGATGAGGCTGCTCCGCGAGACGACCCGCCAGGAGGTCGACGATCTGATGCGCAACGGCGTCCGTCTCAACGTTATCGGCCGCATCCAGGAGATCGCCCCGGCGGCCAGAAAGGTGCTCACCGAGGCGGCTCGCCGGACGGCCGGCAACAGCGGGCTGCTGTTGAACCTGGCTATTAACTACGGCGGCCGCAGCGAGCTGGTGGATGCCATCCGCCGGCTGGTGGACGATCTCGATGGGGGCAAGCTGACGGCCGATCAGATCGACGAGGAAACCATCGGCCGCTACCTCTATACCGGGGATGTGCCCGATCCGGATCTGCTCATCCGCACCAGCGGAGAGATGCGGGTGAGCAATTTTCTTCTGTGGCAGATCGCCTATACGGAGATCCATGTCACCGATGTGCTCTGGCCGGATTTTCGCCGGGAACATCTCTATCGGGCCATTCTGGATTATCAGAGCCGGGAGCGACGGTTCGGGGGTGTTTGATCTTGGCATCCGATAGCGCTGACAGGGACGGCAGGACAAAGGGAGCGGCTCTGCTGCCCAGAGTGCTGGTTGGAGCGGCGGGGATCCCGCTGCTGGTTTTCGTGGCTTTGAGGGGAGGGTGGTTTTTGCTGGTCCTGGTCGATCTGCTGATCGTCCTGGGACTCTGGGAGTTTTGCCGGCTGCTGAAGGCCAAGGGTATCCGTCCTCACACGCTTTTGGGCATCGGGGGCGGGCTTTTTTTATCCTGGCAGGTCTATTTTTCGTGGGGTATCGGGGTCAGAGCCCTGTTGACGGTCTTTCTTCTGGCCATCATGGTGACCTCTCTGGCCCGGCGGGATGGCAAAGGGGCCATCGTCAATATGGCCGGGACCCTGCTGGGGATACTCTATGTAGGCCTGTTGAGCAGTTATCTCCTTCTGCTGCGGGCTCTTCCCGGTCAGGCGGGTCGCCCCCCCGGGGATGGTGGCTGGATCCTTCTGGCGGTCTTGATCATCACCTGGGTCTATGACACCGGCGCCTACGGGGTCGGTTTGCTGTGCGGGCGGCATCCCCTGCTGCCCCGGGTCAGCCCCAAGAAATCGATCGAGGGCGCCGTCGGAGGCTTGCTCTGGGGGCTGCTGGTTGCCCTGCTGCTGGGCCGGGTCTTTTTTACAGAGGTCCTGCCGCTGAGCGGATTTATAGCCATCGCCCTGATCGCCGGCATCGCCGGCCCGCTGGGCGATCTGGCCGAATCGATGATCAAACGTGATGCCCGGGCCAAGGATACTTCCGGCATACTTCCCGGGCACGGCGGGGTGCTTGACCGATTCGACAGCCTGCTGTTCATCGTGCCGGCCGTCTACTGGTATCTCAAGTACCTGGTCTTCTGAACGATCACTGCGCCCCGGTTGGGGAAAGGAGTATCCGTGTGAACAGATGGTTCTCTTCGGCAGCACTTTTTATCGTGCTGCTCGGCTCTTCCGCCGGAGCGGTCCCGTTGACCTTTGATATCGAGACCGGCCTGGTGCTGAGCGGCTATAACGATGTTCGCGTCCCGGGAGACGGCGGAACCCTCTTCTCGCTGTCCCAGGATCTGAGCATCGATCCCTCCTCCTTCTACCGTATCCGCCTGACCTATGCCCTGGGCCGGGGGCACAGCCTGGGTCTTCTGGTGGCTCCTCTGCGGCTGGAGGCCGGCGGCGCGGTGGACCGGCCGATTCTTTTCCAGGACCAGGAATTCGATCCCGCCGTTGAGCTGCAGTCGCGCTATCGCTTCGATTCCTATCGCCTGACCTATCGATATGATCTCCGCCGTAACAGCACGTTCCAGGCGGGCCTGGGCCTGACGGCCAAGATCCGGGACGCCTCCATCCGTCTGGAGGGCGGCGGCCGGAAAGCGGAGAAAAAGAACACCGGGTTCGTCCCCCTGGTGAACTTTCGGCTGAATTGGATGATAGCCGATCAATTCGGCCTCCTGCTGGAGGGCGATGCTCTGGCCGCGCCCCAGGGAAGGGCCGAGGACGTGTTGCTGGCGTTGTGTTTCTGGCCCGATAAGAAGATCGGGTTGAGGGCCGGGTACCGGATCCTGGAGGGCGGGGCCGACAACGATGAGGTCTATACTTTCGCGCTCCTGCATTACCTGGTGGCCGGAGCCACGGTCTCTTTCTGATGCTGACACAATCAAGGTCGATCGGGAGAGCGGAGATGGATGGGTTTGATGATTTAGAGAGGTTGGGCTCATACCGCCGGGGAGTCGAAAGGACCCTCAGGAAGATGGCGGCCGATGACGTCCTCTCTCGCATCTGGGAACACGACCATACCGTGTGGAAGCCCGATCCGGCCGGGATCAGCAACCGCCTGGGCTGGCTGCGCATCGCTGAGGCCATCAGGGAACAGCTCCCCCGGGTGCATAAGCTGGTCGAGGAAATCAGGGTAGAGGGTTATACCAGCGCTTTGCTCATGGGTATGGGGGGGTCCAGCCTGGCCCCTCAGGTCTTTCGCCGGACCTTCGGCGTCAAGGAAGGGCATCTTGACCTGGCGGTGCTGGACAGCACCGACCCGGAAGCCGTTCTGGATCATGCCGAAGGGCTCGATCCGGCCCGCACCCTTTTCATCGTGGCCACCAAATCCGGTACCACCGTGGAGACGCTCTCCTTCTTCAAATATTTCTATACCCGGGTCGTCGACACGCTGGGCCAGGCCGCCGCCGGTGACCACTTTGTCGCCATCACCGATCCCGGCAGCCGGCTGGACGACCTGGCCGGTCAGCTCGGTTTTCGCGATACCTTCCGGAACGATCCGGACATCGGGGGGCGGTATTCGGCCCTGTCCTTCTTTGGTCTGGTGCCGGCCGTTTTGACGGGCATTGATGTCGAGAAGATTCTGGACCGGGCCCTGTCGATGATGGCCCGCTGCGGCCCGGATGTGTCCGCCGGGGAGAACCCGGCGGCCCTCCTGGGGGCCGCTCTCGGCCACCTGGCCGGGGCCGGACGCGATAAGGCCACTCTGGTACTCTCTGCGCCGGTAGCCGGCTTCGGCGATTGGGCCGAGCAGCTCATCGCCGAGAGCACCGGAAAAGAGGGCCGGGGCATTCTCCCGGTGGTCGGGGAGCCGTTGGGAGAACCGGAGGCCTATGGCGACGACCGTCTGTTCGTCCATCTGCGGCTGGATGGTGACGGGACCCATGACGCGGCCCTGAGAGAGCTGGAGGAGGCCGGGCATCCGGTGATCAGGCTGGACCTGCAGGATCGTTTCGACCTGGGCGGTCAATTCTTTCTCTGGGAGCTGGCCACGGCCGTAGCCGGTCACATCATGGGCATCAATCCCTTCGATCAGCCCGACGTGGAAGCGGCCAAGGTGCTGGCCCGCCGGATGGTGGCCGCCTATCAGGAAAAGGGCCATCTCCCAGAGGGGGAATCTAACCCGGCGGGAGCCGAAGCCCTGAATAAGTTTCTGTCGAATGCCGCAGGCGGCGATTACATCGCTCTGCAGGCCTATCTGCGGCCGACGGCCGAGGCGGACGCCGCCTTAGCAGCGCTGCGCCTGCGGTTGCGCGACAGGTACCGTCTGGCCACTACCGTGGGATATGGGCCGCGTTTTTTACACTCCACAGGACAGTTGCACAAGGGCGACGCCGGCCGGGGGCTGTTCGTTCAATTCATCTCGGAAAGCCTTCAGGATGTGCCCATTCCCGACCAGGCGGGCTCGAGAGAATCCTCCATCACCTTCGGGGTACTCAAGCTGGCTCAGGCCCTGGGCGACCGGCGGGCTCTGCAGGAGGCCGGCCGGCGGGTGCTGACCTTCCGGCTGGGAGAGGATTCTGCCGGCCGGCTGGAGCAATTGGCGGGCACTCTGTGATCGGGCGGTGATCTTGTCATCTCCGGGAAATGAGCCGGAGATACGATGGGAACCAGCGATGCGGAGCGAACATCGTTCAAGTGTCAGGAAGATGTATGCTCAGCGCAAGCAGATCCAGGGAGTCCAGATGAGTTCTGACCTGAAGCCCTTGAAACAGCAGGCCGCAGAGCGGGCCGTCGAGTTCATTCAGGCCGGGATGGTCGTCGGTCTGGGTCACGGCAGCACGGCCGCCTTTGCCATACTCCGGATCGCCGAGTTGCTGGCAGCTGGCGAATTGCGAGATATTATCGTGGTTCCCTGCTCCCGTCAGGTTGAAGGAACAGCAAGGGAGCTGGGCATTTCCCTGACCACACTGGACGAGCGACCTGTCATTGATCTGACCATCGACGGCGCCGATGAGGTCGATCCCCGGCTGGAGCTGATCAAGGGGGGTGGCGGCGCGCTGCTGCGGGAAAAGATGGTGGCTCAGGCCAGCCGGCGGGAGATCATCGTGATCGATGAGACCAAGCTGTCACCGGCGCTGGGTACCCTCCGGGCGCTCCCGGTGGAGGTCACCGCGTTCGGCTGGAAGACCCAGTCGGCCTACCTGGAGGGGTTGGGAGCCGGGGTCACCCGGCGAACAGAAAAAGATGGTTCACCCTTTCAGACCGACGGGGGTCACTACATATTAGACTGCGCTTTTGGACCCATTCGCGATCCGGCCGCTCTGGCCTCCCGGCTGGAGTCACGAGCCGGGATCGTCGAGCACGGCCTGTTCCTGGGCCTGGCCAGCGATGTGATCGTGGCCACCGAGAGAGGACTGCGGCATCTCAAAAGGGAGGTGACATGAAGATCATCATCGAGGCCTCCATCCTGTCGGCCGATTTCGCCCGGCTGGGCGATGCCGCCCGGGAGGCGGAGGCCGCCGGAGTGGATGCCATCCAGGTGGACATCATGGACGGCCGGTTCGTGCCGCCGATCACCTTCGGCTCCGGCGTGGTGGCGGCCCTTCGTTCGATCGTCAGCCTGCCCCTGGATGTCCATCTCATGATCGTGGAACCCGAGCGCCACCTGGCGGCCTTCGTGGAGGCCGGCGCCGATCGTCTGGTGGTGCACCAGGAGACCTGCTCACATCTGCACCGGGTCCTGGGGACCATCCGAAAGCTCGGCGTCGAGGCCGGGGTGGCCATCAACCCGGCCACGCCGCTGACCGCCGTGGAGGAGGTCCTCGAGGTGGCCGATATGATCCAGGTGATGACGGTCAATCCCGGCTGGGGCGGGCAGCCTTTCCTGCACAGCCAGCTGGAAAAGATCTCCCGCCTGAAGGAGATGCTGGATAAACTCGGACGGCCGACGGCCATCGCCGTGGATGGCGGTATCGATGCCAAAACCGCTCCCCTGGTGGTCGAGGCCGGAGCCGGCGTGCTGGTGGCCGGGTCCAGCCTGTACAACGAACAGGCCCCGCTGGCCGAGAACCTGAAGACACTACGCTCAAGTATTACTGGAGGTAAATAGATCAACAAGAAGTATAATATGGCAATAGAAGTTGTAGGTCTTGGACGGTTGGGGGCCAACATCGCTCGCCTCGCCTCCGTAAGATTGACCGATGCTATGTCAGAGTTGATCATCTCAGCGCTGAGCAAAGCCCGGAAGCCCTCTTGAGAGGAAGTGTCTCCCCGTTCGGAGACCCGAATGAACACCGGCGGTGCTGACAACGCCGCCTTGTAATTCAGAACGCCAGACGAAGGATCGTCTGGCGTTTCTGTGTTCGAGATAATGGCAGAATGTAAGAACCTGAACAGCGATTCTCTACGCTGGGTGTTCCAATGACCGGCTTGATCCAGCCGGTTATATTTTATATGAACAAAAGATGCCATTGGATTGCGGTGTCCACCGATAAGAGCCTGAATACCCTCCGGCGGGCGGCATATTTTTTGCTGCTTTGGTATCCACGGAAGCGTATACACATCGATGCGACCGCGGCGAAACCAAAGGCATCATGTCAAGGAGATTCCGATGAGCATGTCGATCCTGAGACGATGGAGTGTTCTTGCCCTGATTCTTCTTTCGCTGCCTTCGGTTGGAGAGGCTGTGCTGATCAGCGGATCGGGAACCTGGGGCAGCTTTCAGGGATCCATGGCCTTTACCTGTCAGATCCCGTCTGATGAGGCCCTCCTGGCCGTGGAGCTGACCAATACCAGTCCGTTGAGCAACGGCGGATACATCACCGGGTTGGCATTCAACAACCCCGGTTATGCCAGCACCGCGGTGGCCTTTTCCGATTCCGCCTTCGAGCTGCTGGGTGCGCCGAACTTCAGCAATGGCATCAATGCCTCGCCCCTGGGATATTTCGATATCGGAACCGCCCTGGGGGGAAGCTGGCAGGGTGGGGGAGATCCTCATCCGGGGATCGGAGTGGGAGAATCTCGAACCTTCCTGTTTTCCCTGACGGGCGATGATCTCTGTGACCTGAACGTGATGCGTTTCATCAATGAGCACGGCCAGAGCGGTGATGACTTCTTCGCCGTTCGCTTCCGGGGTTTCGAAGATGGGAACAGTGATAAGGTGCCGGCTGATGAGGTTCTCGTGCCGGTCACACTGTCATCTTTCACCGCCAGCGGGCACAAAGATTATATCGAGATCGTCTGGACCAGTCAGACAGAGATCGATGCCCTGTGTTATCGGCTCTGGCGCAGTGATAACGAGGAAGGACCCTATCAGGAGATCGCCCGCCTGGAAGCCTATGGCAACTCCGAGACACCCCGATCTTATCACTATCGCGATATGAATGTGATCCCGGGAGATCGCTATTTTTACCGTCTGACGGATGAAGACTATCTCGGCAATGTCACCATTCATGGTCCCGTTCTGGCCAACGCTTCCTCCGGTATTCCGGGCGAATATCGGCTATTGCCCAACTATCCCAATCCCTTCAATGCCTCCACGGCCATCAGTTATCAGGTTCCTGCCCCGGTGACGGCGACTCTGACCATCTACGATGTTTTGGGCCGAAAGGTACGCTGTCTGGTGGAAGGTCATCGTGAAGCCGGCCATCACACAGCCCTGTGGAACGGCCGGGATGACCACGGCAAGGAGTTGAAAAGCGGCGTCTACTTCTGTGTCCTGGAGGCGGGATCCTGCCGCGAGACGATCAAGATGGTCCTGTCCAGATGATCTTTACAGAGACAAGAAATGACCGACCAGCCGCCGGACGATATCTCGCCCGGCGGTTTTTATTGTACTCAGTACTCATGAAATAGCAGACGTTAGATATAATGGATAAAGATTGCGAAAAAAATTATTGACAAATATGGGTATCTATGATAAAATGGTAATGATGGGGAAAGTCTGTCTAATAATCGATAATCCATAGGTTCTATGTTTTTCACTCGAGGAGGTGAGCAGACAGGAAAAGTGAGAATGATGCAATGCCGTGTGTAGCGTATAGTATCTGTTTCTTGTGAAGTTTCGTTCTGTTGGAAAGGAGGGATTTCTATGAAAACATTGTCTTTCGTTCTGACCCTGACGCTGGTTCTGACAGCCGCCACGGGCTGGGCCACCACTTTCACCACGCCGGCCATCGACGGCATCATCACCAGCGACTGGGAAACGTGTGAAGATTTCGCCACCATGACCTTCGAGGGCGCCGATTACACCCTGTGGATCACCTGGGACCAGTTTACCGGTCTGTATATCGGCATCGATCGAGACGAGAATGTCAACAACAAGTTCCTCGGCGACAATGCCGAGGACATCAGCCTGTTCGTGGCCATCGACACCGATCAGATCCCCGGTTCGGGAGCGCCGTATGATGTCTATTCCACCGTCTCCTTCGACAGCGGACACATGCCCGAGTATATCTATTCCTTCGCCGGCGGAGCCGGCTGGTACGAGTGGGCCTGGTGGGATGATCTCAACGAGGTGTTCGATTATCGCGGCTGGCGCAACGATGGCACCTACTACGGCTGGTCCGGTGATGTCTATATCGACGATGAACTGACCATCCTGTGGAGCGATATAGGCAATCCCCTGGGCATCGGCGTGACCGTGTGGATCACGAACGAGATCACCAATCCTACACCGCCCGTCCTGGCTGCCTGGCCGGAGGAAAATCCGGTGGGCCTCGGGCCGGTGCTGACCTGGGCCTATGAGTTCTATAATGGACACTATTACTGCAGCCCCGGTGTTCCGGCTTACTGCGATATGCCGGCCTGCAACATCTGCCCCAACCTGACCGATCATTCCGTCCCGGTCGCGCTGTCGAGCTTCACCGCCACCGCCCGGGAGGGCGCCGTGGAGATCAGCTGGACCAGCCAGACCGAGATCGATGCGCTGGCCTATCACCTGCAGCGCAGCGAGACGGCCGACGGCCAGTATGAGCAGATCGCCCGTCTGGACGCTCAGGGTAATTCCGAGACCGCGGTCAGTTATCGCTACCTGGATGAGGATGTCACCGCCGGCCAGACCTATTACTACCTGCTGATCGATGAGGATATGCAGGGCAACAAGACCTATCATGGTCCGGTCTTCGCCGCTGCCGGCGCCGAGATCCCGGGCGCTTACAGCCTGATGCCCAACTATCCCAATCCGTTCAATCCGTCGACGGCCATCGGTTACCAGACCCCTCAGGATGGTCACGTGACCCTGACCATTTACAACGTCCTGGGCCAGCAGATCCGCACGCTGGTGGACGGCCATCAGGCGGCCGGCACCTATACGGTGATGTGGGACGGAAGGGATGCGGCTGGTCAGCATCTGAACAGCGGCGTTTACTTCTACACCATGAAGGCCGGAGATCACACCCAGACGCGGAAGATGGTCTTGATGAGGTAATGATAGTAATAATAAGCAGTTGAACGTAAACCGCCAGGTCCCAAAGGACCTGGCGGTTTTTTCTTGCTCGATCACTGGCATAATGCCGGCCCGCGGTCCTTTCGGTCGTCCCTCACGAGGGCCCCGCGGGCATGGTCGAACCGTATGAGTTAAAGGCAGATAAGCAGAGAGATCAAGGACTTCCCGGGCCGGCCGGGAGACCCCCGGGCGAATGGCCCAAAGTGGCATGTCATTTGCTGAAAAATCAACTGGAGAACATACACCTGTGCTGTAACCAGAGATACTGTTGATAACCAAGTGATTCCGCCATGTATCCGCCATGTATGGGAGGTCTGTCACGATGGAACTTAAAAAATTGCGCTGGCTGCTGAGCCTGTGGTTCTGCCTGTCACTGGGCGCCCTGCTGATCTCCTTCAGCTGTACCAAGCACCGTTCGGCCAATCCGATGGCTCCGGTGGGCGACCCGACCGTTTTCATCACCGCTCTTGAGGTCGACCCTCCCCTGGTGGATCCGGGAACCGGCTCCTCGACGATCACCGCCCGGGTGGTCGATGCCGAGGGACAGCCCGTCTCCGGCCGGACGGTTGAATTTACAACCACCCTGGGCACCGTGGATCCCCAGGCGGAAACCGATGCCTCCGGAGAGGCCGCGGCCGTTTACCACTCCGGCTCGAATGATGGGGTCGCGGTGGTGACCGCCTCGGTGGGGAATGTACACCGCACGGCGGAGATTCAGGTGGGATTGGGAACCGGAATGATCATGGCCGAGCCGGCCAGCCTGCTGGCCGATGGGATCAGCACCTCTCAGATCACGGCCCGTATTCGGGACGACGCTGGTCAGCCCCGGGCGGGCATCACCGTCTACTTCTCGACCACCTGCGGCCAGATCACCTTTTCCGCCGTCACCGACGGCGAAGGAAAGGCCGCCGCCGCGCTGACCGGTCCGGTGAGCACCGTGGATACCACCGCCTACGTCAGTGTCGGCACGGTCCAGGCCCGGGGACTGGTCTCCGACGGCCCGCTTGGCCAGAAAACCCGGAAGCTGGACGGGCAGGATGGTGGGGATGCCGCTGCCAAGGGCATGACCGGGGCTGCCGCCGCCGAGCTGGGCAGGGTTGAGTTCCGGGGCATCAGGCTCTCAATGGTCTCCGAAGATACCGAGCTTTCGGCCGACGGGCTGAGCACCACACAGCTGACGGCCGCACTGACCGAGTGTTCACCGCCCAACGAGCCGGTCGCCGGCCTGCCGGTGACCTTCACCACCGATCTGGGGAGCGTGTCTCCCCGGGAGGTGATCACAAATGCCGACGGCGTGGCCATCGCTACCCTGATCAGCGGAAAGAACCCCGGAACGGCCAGCGTCCGGGCGGAGTACAGATCGGCAGTGGCCGATTCCATCGCGGTCACGATGAGAGCTCTGACTCTGACGCTGACCATCGGTCAGCCCTCACTGCTGGCCGACGGCCAGTCGACCACGGAGGTCACCGCCCGGCTGTTGAACTCCGACGGCAATCCCGTTTCCGGAGCCAGTGTCGATTTCACCGTCGACCGGGGCAGCATCTCCTCGCCGCACACCACCGGGGCGGACGGCCGCGCCGCGGCCACCCTGACCAGCGGCACCGCTCCGGGCACCTGTCACATTTCAGCCTCCTATGGCAGCGGCGTGTCCGCCGCTGCTGAGGTAGAGTTTTCATCCTACGATCTGTCCCTGTCATCCAATCCTTCCAGCCTGTTGGCCGACGGGGCCGACAGTTCGCTCATCACCGTCGTCCTGCGGGATGGAACAGGGTCGCCGCTGGCCGGAGAGACCGTCCAGCTGTCCACTGATCTGGGCACGATCGAGCCGCAAGCGGTGGTGACCGACGCCGGCGGTAGCGGCCTGGCCTATCTGACCAGCTGGGCCTCGGCCGTCGATACCCAGGCGGTGGTGACGGCCGCCTTCAAGGGCGGCAGCGGTCAGACGATCGTGGCTCAGCGAGGCGTCAGCCTGACCATATCAGCCGATCCCGGCGCCATCGTGGCCAACGGGACCAGCCAGACCACTATCATGGCCACGCTCCAGGAAACCTCCAGCGGGCTGCCCCTGGCCAGCCGCAGGATTACCTTCCAGACCAATCTGGGCGTCATCACCGGGGAAGTTCTGACCAACAGCTGGGGGCAGGCCAGTGCCGTGCTCGGCAGTGAGGTTTTCGCCGGAACGGCCACCGTGACGGCCCGCTATGGACCCGGCCTGCAGCAGAGCACCGAGGTGGAATTTCTGCCGACCGACGTCAGCGGAGTCTCACTGGAGAGTGAATACGGCCAATTGCTGGCCGACGGGGAGAGGCAGTCCATTATGACAGCCACCGTCACCGATGCCGACGGCCAGCCTCTGGAGAACGTGGCGGTGAATTTTTCATGCGACGCCGGCAGCGTCGAAGAGATGGCCGTCACCGATCAATCGGGCCAGGCCCGGGCCACGTATATCAGCCCGGTGGTCAGCGCGGATCAAACGGTCACGCTGACGGCCAGCGTGGGAACGCTGCACGACGAGGTCCAGGTGGAATTGCTGGGGATCACCTTCCAGGTACAGATCGTGGATGAGGAGGTCTTAGCCGACGGACTGTCCGACACCGAGATCATCGCCCAGGTTCTGGAGACCACCAGCGGACTGCCTCTGGTGGGACGAACGATCTTATTTCGCTGTTTTCAGGATCTCGACCAAGACGGAGTACAGGACGGCGGCGAGATCGGTCTGGGACAGATCGACGCTCAGGCCGTCACCGACGCCAGCGGGCAGGCCCGGGCCGCCTTGGTCAGCCGGGCTTCCGGACAGGATCTGGTGGCCACCGTAAGAGCCGAGAGTGCGGCCGGATTGACGGCCACAGATACCGTTATCATGATCGGGCTGGTGCTGGAGATGACGGCTGATCCCGCCAGCATTGTGGCCAACGGCGTCAGCACGACCACCGTGAGAGCCACCCTGCGGGAAAATAATCGCGGCTACGGGGTGTCCGGCAAGGAGGTCCAGTTCAACGCTAATCTGGGTGACCTGTTGGAGAGCCGGGGCACCACCGATGAGATCGGGCAGGTGGCCATCATTCTGATGAGCTCGACCAGCGCCGGGGCGGCTCAGATTTCGGCTTCCTACGGAAACACCATCACCGGATCCGCGACGGTGAATTTCACCGCCGTGGAGGCTGCCGAGATCCAGCTGCTGCCGCAGGCCGAGAGCCTGTTAGCCGATGGAACCGATGCCGTCGATCTGCACGTCACCGTCGCCGACGCCGACGGCAAACCGATCGCCGGCCTGCCGGTCAGTTTCCATTCCACCGTGGGGAGTATTCAGACTCCGGTCACCACCGACGAGGCGGGCCAGGCCGGCACCGTCCTGTCCAGCGCGCCCGCCAGCACGGATACGGTGGCCGTGATCTCGGCTACAGCCGGGTCGATGACTCAGACGGCGGAAGTGACTCTGCGGGGCGTCTCGCTGGAGTTGTCCTTCGATCCGGGCAGCCTGCTGGCCGACGGCATGAGCTCCTCGGCGGTCAGGGTCCTGTATAAGGAATCCACCAGCGGCGAGCCCATACCGGGAGAGACGGTCAGTTTCCTCAGTTTCGAGGATCACGACGATGACGGCGTTCTGGACGGCGGCGAGGAGCTCCTGGGGACGGTGACCGGCGAGGCCGTCACCGATGCCTCCGGACAGGCCGTGGCCGCCTTCGTGAGTCCGGCCGACAGCAGCTACCGCGTGGCCACCATCCGGGCCGTCACTCCGGGCGGCGTGGACTGCAGCGAGGCTGTCCCGGTCTATGGCGTGCGTCTGAATCTGGCGGCCGGCGACAGCTCTATCGCGGCCAACGGCAGCAGCACCACCCAGGTCGTGGCCACTCTGACGGCCTACGACGGGGAAGGAGCCTCCGGGCCCATCGAGAGCAAAACGGTCGTTTTCAGCACCAATTTAGGCAGCCTGTCGCCGGAAACCGGGATCACCGGATCCACCGGGCAGGTCCACACCACTTTGACCAGCAGCTCCTATCCGGGAACGGCCCTGATCGATGCGGCCTGCGGCGAGGACATTTCTCGAACCATCAAGGTGGTCTATACCGCCAGCATTCCCGATACCATCATGCTCAGCGCCGAGCCGGCCGTTCTTCCGGCCGACGGTGTGAGCACCTCGCAGATCACGGCTAACATCATCGACGCCAATCACAATCCCGTCTCCGACGGCACCCTGGTGAGCTTTCAGACCTCGGCGGGTATGATCACCGAGGCCGATGTGACCGAGGCAGGGGTGGCCCACGCCACCCTGACCAGTTGCACCAATCCGGGGCAGGTGACCATCACCGCCAGCGCTGCGCGGCCGGACAGCGGACAGGTCACCTCCAGCCCGCTGCTGTTGACTCTTACGTCGGATCAGGCCGCCTCGATCGCCCTGAGCGCGGAGCCCGACACCATCCGGGCCGATGGTTCATCGACCACCACCCTGACGGCTCTGGTCCTGGGTTCCTACGGCAATCCCGTGACCGTGGGCATGCAGGTGAATTTTCAGACCTCCCTGGGCAGCATAACGCCATACGCCTTCACCAGCGAGGAGGGAGCGGCTCAGGCCGTTCTCACCTCCGAGACCACCACCGGCATGGCCGTGGTCACGGCGACGGCCACCGGCGTCAGCGCCCACGCCGAGATTCACTTCATCTCCGGTCAGGCTTCCAATATCATCCTGGTGGCCGTCACCGACGATTCCATCGGGGTTCAGGGATCCGGTGACAATGAGACCGCCACCATCACCTTCGAGGTCCGCGATGATACCGGATCACCCCTGGATCTCAGCCAGCAGGTGGCCGTGGATTTCGAGATCGTGGGTCCGGCCGGCGGCGGAGAATTCCTGGAGCCGGTCTCCGACATGACCGATGCCTACGGCCGGGTGCAGACCACGCTCAACAGCGGCACGGCGGCCAAGACGGTCAACATCAGGGCCGCCATCGACAGCCTGGGTATCTCCTCGGAGGCCATCAGCATCGCCATTCACGGCGGCCCGCCCGACGCGGCCCATTTCAGCGTCGTGCCCCAATATCGCAACTTTGCCGGCTGGAAGACCTATGGGCTGCAGAACAGCATTACGGCCTTTGTCGGCGACCAGTACGGGAATCCGGTCCCCGAGGGAACTTCGGTCTATTTCTCGACCACCGGCGGCATCATCGAGGGTTCGGGGAACACCAACTCTCTGGGCCAGGCCAGCGTCACCCTGGTGTCCTCCTCGCCGCTGCCCGTCTCGACCGCCCTGGATCCGTCCACCAATTACACCAGCAACGTCTCCGGATACTGTGATTTCACCACGCCCAAGAATGGGGACGGGCAGACCATCATCTTCGCCCAGACCGTGGATCGCCTGGGTGCTGCCATCTGGACCGATGCACGGACCATCTTCTCCGGCGATACGGGTATCTTCAGTGTCAGCCCGACCTCCTTTACGGTCGCCAACGGCGGTTCGCAAAGTTTCAGTTTCCGGGTACATGACCTTAACGGCAATCCTTTGACCGCCGGAACGACCATCAATGTGAGCGCTTCGGTGGGGAATCTGATCGGCGACGTAAATGTGACTCTGCCGGACACACAGTCTTCCGGATATACTCAGTTCTCCTTCCTGCTGGTGGACGACGATGCCGCTGAGACCGAACCCGCCCAGTCGTGTATCGTGACCATATCGGTGAACAGCAGCAGTAACGGAAACGCCAGCACCATCATCATGGGGACGGTCGATTAAGAAATGACCAATAAGAGCTCCGTTGAAGAGTTTTCGCTTGAGATATTGAATTACGCGCAACCATCGATGCCCTCGAATCGGAAAGGATAAGGCCATGCGTCGAAAAGTCTGCTTAACGGTGGCGGGAGCATTCCTGCTGATTACCGCCGTCCGGGCCGGCGCCTATACGGTGGGCAATCCAATAGAGGCCGCCGGTGTGGGCAAGCTGGCCGTCAGCGCCGAATACGAATACCAGGAGCATCAGCTGCCGGATGTCGACGACATCGAATCCAGGCGATATCTTGTCAAAGCCGCCATCGGTCTGACCTCCTGGCTGGATCTGTTTGCCAAGGGGGGCGCCGCCCACCTGGAGATTCCCCTGGAGGGCGAGCGCTTCGTCGGAGAGGACAAATTCGCCTGGGGCGCCGGAGCCCGGGCCACCCTGTGGCACCTGCCGAGATGGCAACTGGAGCTCTTTTCCAGCGGACAGATTCTTTCCTTTCACACCAGCGGCCGCATCGACCAGGAGGTCACCACCTCGCCGGAGGTCTGGACCCGGCGGCTGGACAGCAAATTTATCTGGTGGGAATATGGCGGAGCCCTGGGCCTCAAGATGCGCCGAGGCATCCTGCGCCCTTATGCGGGAGTCGACGTTTCCTACGTGGAGGGGGAGAAGATCACCCGGCAGACCAACATGTTTTCCTATGGCACCGTCTACGCCGGCAGCAGGGGCGCCGAGTTCAGCAGTGAGAATGTGGTCTTCAACGGTTTCGGGGGCCTGGATATCCTCCTGCCCCTGCGGTACCGGCTGTCACTGGAGCTTCGCGGAAAGAGCCGCGATCAAATCTCCTTCACGCTCGGCCTGAGCCAGCGGTCGCCGTGAATGATGCCGCCGATCCCGAAGGCTTTGACGCCGTGGAGGGGCTTTTCTCCACGGCGTTTTTCTATTGACACCGCAGCCCTCTTTTTGTACTATGTGTCTGATTCGGTCCGATCTGCGCTGCAGATCCTTTTATCGCTAACCTGATTTTTAAGGGTGCCGCCGTGTCAGAGATGTGGACCTATGTGAGCACCAACGATGTGCTCTATCATCTGATTTACGCCCTGGCCGTCTTCCTGGTGCTCGAGATCCTCTTCCGAATTCTCTCCCGGGTGAAGGTGCTGCGGATCTCGGCGCCTCTGGCGCATTTCACCTTCATGCTCATCTTCCTCCTGATCCTCCTGACGCGTTCCGGGGTTCCCGCCGGACTGTTCGGCATGAAACTGCTCCACTCGACGGTCCTGTTCCTCGGTTCTCTGATCCTGTTGAACATCCTCGATCATCTGGTCGTCAATGTCCTCCTGGAGGACCAACGGGACATCAAGGTGCCCGTCCTTCTGCAGCAGCTCGTCCGCATCGCCCTGCTGGTGCTGGTGCTGTTCGTCATTATCTCCAAGGTCTTTGAAGCCAAGTTATCCACCCTGCTGGTCAGCTCGGCGGTCGTCTCGGCCGTCATCGGTTTGGCCCTGCAGGATGTCCTCGGCAACGTGGTGGCCGGAGTCGCTCTGCACGTCGGCAAGCCGTTCAAGGTGGGGGACTGGGTGTCGGCCAGCGACCAGGTGGGAGCCATTATCCAGACCAGCTGGCGCTCCACGACTATCAGGACCCTGGAGGGCGATTATGTCGTCCTGCCCAACGGCAGCATCGCCCGTGAGAAGATCATCAACTACTCGGATCCCAATCCGCGGCATGCCGAGTTCGCCGAGGTGGGAGCCCGGTATGAGCACCCGCCGAATCTCGTCAAGGAGGCCATGATCCAGGCGGCCCGGGGAACGGAAGGGGTCCTTCCGGAGCCGCATCCCAGGGTCTGGGTGATGGAGTACGGGGATTTCTCCGTTCAATACAAGATGAAATACTGGATCGATAATTTCCCCATCCACCCGGACATTAGAGATCGGGTGATGAGCAACATCTGGTATCAATTCCGCCGC
>CAZOYL010000033.1:0-22379 GCA_964584035.1 uncultured Gemmatimonadota bacterium
GTGCTCGCCTGTCCTCGGCCAATCTCCTGGATGTGACCCCCACCGCCCTGACGCTGATGGGACTTCCGGTGGCCGATGATATGTCCGGGCGGCCCTTGCTGGAAGCGCTGACCGAGACCTTTCAGAAAGCCCATCCTTCCCATCGGTGCCAGACTTACGAAGATCGGAAACGGGTCGACGGAGCCGCAGAAGATGGCCAGCCCATGCCGGAGGAGCTGGTCAAGCAGTTAAAGGCATTGGGATATCTGGGTTGATCAAGACGGGGAGTTCAATGTGGAGACGAAAGAGAAAGTCATCATCCTGGGCTTTGACGGCGCGACCTGGGACCTCATCGATCCGCTTATTGCCAGAGGAGAGTTGCCCAATTTCCGTACGCTGAAGGACCGTGGTGCCTGGGGAGAGGTGGACACCACCTATCTGGGGTCGCCCGTGATCTGGACGGCCATCTTCACGGGCAAGGATCGCGATAAATTCGGGGATCCTTTCTTCGGCATCGATCGGGCCCGGCTTCGAGCCAAAAGAATCTGGGAGATCGCCGCCCAGCGGGGGCTGCGCATTGGTGTATTGCATCCCCTGCTCACCTGGCCACCTTTCGAGACGGACGGGTTCGTAATTCCGGATATCTTTGCCATGGGTCCGGAGACATATCCTGATACCTATGAACATTTCCAAAAACTGTATCTTTCCAGACATGGCGGCAACCTGATTCAACAGGGTTACTATTTCCTGAGGAGTTTTCTTCTGGCCGGCAGCCTGGATGTGGCTTTCAGCGCGGCACGTTTTCTCGCTTCCACGTTGCTCCGCCCGCATTTCCTGAACACTTTCCGGCGCCGCCTGGAGGTCGTCACCAGACTGGATTTTCAATTGTTCATCAAGTTGTATCGCAGCTATCAGCCGCAACTCTGCGCCTTTCACCTTCATGCCGTGGACACGGTTTCTCATAAATACTGGCAGTATAAGGATCGGCCCGGGCCCTACGGCGACGTCATCGCGGATTTCTACCGCCTGGCGGATCGCTTTCTGGGCCGGGTGATGGGCTTGCTCGACGACCGGACCAGCCTGGTGGTTCTGGCCGACCATGGTTTCCAGGAAATACGGGATGAGCGCAACAAGTTCGAGCTCGATCTCCCCGTCCTGAGAAAGCTGCTGTCAGCCGGTCAGGATGTCCGCGCGGTGCGCATCGGCAATGCCTATGTCATCAACTTGAGTTCCGGAGTCGATCAGGCGGCTGCCTCGCGGATGACCGAGAAGCTGGCCGGCGCCGCCCTGAAAGATGGCGGCGAGCTGTTCGTTCATGTTCATAAGATCGATCAAAATATACATTTTCGGCTTACCAAACGAATTTTAGAAAGCGCCGATCCAGCCAGCGAGGAGATCTCTTTCGGGGTCGGCGAGCCGATCAGATTCGGACAGCTGTTTCGTCAAAAGGCCTTTGTGGATACGGGCACTCATGCCGCCGGCCGCGGGATATTCGCCGTCTATGGCCGGCCGTTCCGATCCCGTGTTCATCTCGGCAAGGTCAAGATTTTCGATATCACCCCCACGTTGCTGGCCCTGCTGGGTTTGCCCGTCGCCAGGGATATGGACGGAGAGGTCGACCGGCGATGGTTCAGCGATCAGGTCTGGCGAGACACGTCGCTCCGCTCGATCGACACCTACGAAGCAGAGACCGCTAAAGAAAGCACCGTCGATGAGGCAGCCTTCACGGACCAGGAGGTGTCAGACCTGGAAGAGCGTCTCAAGATGCTGGGTTACCTATAATGGAATGAAAAGCGCGGGAGGCATTCATGAAGGTTTTGGTAACGGGCGCCAGAGGCATGCTGGGAAGCGACCTCTGCCCCATCTTTGCCCGTCAACATGAGCTCTTGGCTACGGACCTGGAGGAACTGGATGTTCGGGATCCCCGGGCGGTTGACGATATCTTCGGGGAATTTCAACCGAAACTGGTTCTCCATCTGGCGGCCCTGACCAACGTGGACGGATGTCAACAGATACGGGATGAGACCTTTCTGACCAACACCTTGGGCACAAAAAATATCGCTCTGGCCAGCGCGCGGGCCGGCGCCGCCATGGTTTACATCAGCACCGGTTCGGTATTTGATGGCACCAAGAGTGAGCCCTACACCGAGTTCGACCGGCCCAATCCGCAGAGTGAATACAGCAAGGCGAAATATCACGGAGAGCTGATGGTCAGAGAACTGCTCAGGGAGCATTACATAGTCCGGGCGGGCTGGATGTTCGGAGGCGGCCTTCGGGACAAAAAGTTCGTCGGGAAGATCATCTCTCTGGCCAAGCAGGGAAATGCTCTGCAGGTGGTGAACGATAAGTTCGGATCACCGACCTATACCAAAGACATGTCCGAGGGGATTCTGAAGCTGGTAGAGACGGGATGGTATGGCACCTATCACCTGGCCAACGAGGGGTGCTGCAGCCGCTTCGAGTACGCCTGTAAAGTTCTGGAGCTGGCCGGTATCGAACAGTACCCGGTGAAGCCGGTCGGCTCGGATGCTTTTCCCATGCTTGCCCCCAGGCCGCGAATGGAGGCCATCCGGGACTACCTGCTCCATTTGCTGCAGCTGCGCTGGATGCGTCCCTGGGATGAGGCTTTGGAGGACTACATCCGGCATCATCTTCGTTTGGCCGAAGAGGAGAATGAAGGAGCCTGAACATGAAGATCCTGGTTACCGGGGGAGCCGGATTTATCGCCTCCAACGTCGCCGATGGTTTTATCGCTCAAGGGCATCAGGTGGTGGTGGTCGATAACCTGACCACCGGCTATGCACGGAATATTCCGGAAAAGGCGGCCTTCTACCAGGTGGACATCCGCGAGGCCGACCTGGAGGAGGTCTTCCGGAAAGAACGTCCCGATGTGGTCGATCACCATGCGGCCCAGATCGATGTTCGCAAATCGGTCGAGGACCCCATGTATGACGCCCGGGTCAATGTCCTCGGTTCTCTGAATGTCATCCAGCAGTGCCTCCGCTACCAGGTCAAGAAGTTCATCTATGCATCCACCGGCGGCGCCGTCTATGGAGAGCCGGAATTTCTGCCCGCAGATGAACGGCACCCCGTACGTCCGCTGTGTCAGTATGGCATAACCAAGCACACGGTGGAGCATTATCTGCATCTGTATCGGGAGCATTACGGTTTAGATTATACCGTGCTGAGATATCCCAATGTCTATGGTCCCCGGCAGGATCCTCTGGGCGAGGCCGGCGTGGTCGCCATTTTTACCGAGGCGCTGATGCACGGACGCCGGCCGACCATATTTGGAGATGGAACCCATACCAGGGATTACGTCTTCGTCGGGGACATCGTCGCGGCCAATATCCTGGCCGTCCAGCGGGGGTCAGGGATGATCCTCAATCTGGGATGGGGGCGGGAGGTGAGCGTGAATGACATCTTCGATACTCTTAAGGAATATTTGTCCTCCGATGTGCAACCGATTTATGAATCAGAGCGCCTGGGAGAGATCCACCGTATTTGCCTGGATAGCAGCCGTGCCGGAGAGGCGCTGGGCTGGAAGCCCGAGGTCAGCCTGAAGGAAGGCATCAAAAGAACCGTTCAATACTATCGGGAACATCCGGCCCATATGTCTGACGAACGACCCAGAGATCCTATAAAAGGGGACTGAAATGGAATTAACCGGCAAACAGATCATGGTCACCGGGGGTGCCGGATTTATCGGATCGACCCTGGTCAGAGAATTGCTCAAGGAAAAGGCCCGGGTGTTGGTGTACGATAATTTCGTCAGCGGCGACGCGGCCAATTTAGAAGAGGTTGAGGATCAGGTGGACATCCTGGAGGGGGACATTCTCGATCCTCAGCTGGAAGACATCCTGCGGCAGCATCGGGTGGACTGTGTCTTCAATCTGGCAGCCGAGCCCTACATTCCTCATTGTTATGACCATCCGCGAAAATTCTTCGAGGTCAACGCGACCGGCGCCATGAACGTCATGCTGGCCTCTCGTCGGGCCGGTGTCTCCCGGGTGCTGCAGTATTCCTCTTCGGAAGTCTATGGAACGGCTCAGTATGTTCCCATGGATGAACATCATCCCCTATCGCCGTGCTCGACCTATGCGGTCAGCAAACTGGCCGCCGATCGGCTGTGTTACAGTCTGCACAAGGAACAGGGGCTGCCCATCATCATTCTGCGGCAATTCAATACCTACGGCCCCCGGGAAACCCATCCCTATATCATTCCGGAACTGATCACCCAGCTGTCCACGTCGAACCGTCTCAAGCTGGGCAATGTCAAAGCTCGCCGGGATCTCACCTATGTCGATGATGCCGCCAGGGGATCGGTCGACCTGATGAAGTGTGACGCCGCCGTAGGCCAGGTGGTCAATCTGGGGCAGGGGCAGGACTGGTCGGTGGAGGAGCTGGCTTTGGTCATCGGCCGCTTGATGGGGCACGAATCGGTCGATATGGAGGTGGAGCAGATGAGGCTCCGGCCGATGGACGTGCAGCGCCTCAATGGCAGTTATTTTAAGGCTATGATGCTGTTCGGCTATCGCCCCAGGATTTCCCTGGAAGAGGGTTTGCGGCGGACCATCGAGTGGTACCGGCAGAACGACCAGCGTTGGGTTTGGGAATCGAAGATGGCCACCGAAGATAAGATATGGCAGGACCAGACCGGAGAAGATGGTACTGAGTGAGAATCCGGCCGAGAGGCCTTTTGTCTCGAGATCGTGGACCCGAGAAGGAGCATCTTCTCACCCCAGGAGGAGTCTCTGACTGTGAGCGCTCTGATCACCTTTGGGCGGAATCGTATGGCCTACACGGCGCTGAGAAGTCTGGCGGGGCGCGGCATCCGGGTGGTGGTGGGTGATAGCTTCCCATCCTCGATGTGTTTTTATTCCCGTCACCGCGATGGACACTTCGTCTACCCGTCGCCCTATCGCCATCCGGAGCGTTTTATCGATAGTCTCATCGACCAGGCCCGCCAAAAGAGCTGCCGGGTGCTTATCCCGATGCACGAAGAAGGCTATGTCATCGCCCGTTTCCGGGACCGTCTCGAACCGCATTTGAGAGTGCCTCTGGCCGAGGAAGATCAGATCATGACGCTTCACGACAAGGGACGGTTCGCTCGCCTGGCCGGGGAATTGGATCTCCCCGTTCCGCGAACCTACATGGTCGACCGGCTAGAGGAGATCGACCGGATCGCCGGCGAGATCACTTATCCCGCCGTGGTCAAGCCGCGCCGGGCGCACGGCGCCTTCGGACTGCGATACGTGCGCGATGCCGAAGAGCTGAGGAAAGTCTTTGGAGAGTTGGTCGATCGATATCATTATGCCAGCCACGAGCTGCCCATCGTCCAGGAGTTCGTCGGGGGCAGCAAACACTCGGTCTGTATGCTGTTTAACCAAAGCCGGCTGCGAGCCCGGTGTACCTTTCGTTTTCTTCGGGAATATCCCGTCGAGGGAGGCACGGCGGTGTTGCGCATCAGCACCAGGGAGGAACGCATGGAGACGATCGCCCAACGGGTCCTGGAACATCTTCACTGGCACGGCATCGCCGAGGCGGAGTTCATTCTCTCGCCGGAACGGGGCCCGGTATTGCTGGAGATCAACCCTCGTTTCTGGGGATCTCTCTATCAGGGGGTGGCCACCGGGGTGGATTTTCCCTATCTGCTTTACCGCATGGCTCTGGAGGGGGATGTGGAGCCGGTGCTCGATTATCCCACCGGCGTCAAGACCCGGTGGTTATGGGGCGATTGGCGGGCTCTATGCGATTATGTCCGGCATCCCATCCGTCAGCGAAAGATGCTTCTTGACTATATGAAATTCTATCGTCGGGACGTCTCCTATGATGATTTTTACTGGGACGATCCGATGCCCTTCCTGGTGGAGATGGTCTACCCGTTTGTATCTTTTTTCACCAAGGGTACATTCAATCCGGTGGAAGAGGGCAGCGAGTACGACCGGGAGGAATAGGCAGATGTCTCCAGCCGCCCCGGAAACAAATGTCAACCGAACTCTTCGCCGCGCCGTTAGCATCGCGGTCCTGGGCGTCGTGACCCTGCTCGTCATCCTGAAACTGTCCGGTTTCAGGGCCTCCTGGGAGAAGTTTCGGACCCTGGAGTATAGATATATAGCTCTGGCCCTGGCGGTGCATTATTTCGCCTTCTGGCTGCGAGCCGTCCGTTGGAAGGTGCTCCTCAGTGCCCTGGGACAGGTTCTCCGGGTATCCACCCTGTTCTCCTATATCCTGGTGGGGTGGTTCATCAGCGCCGCCGTTCCGGCCAGAGCCGGAGATGTGGCCCGGGCTTATTTGCTGAAGAACGATCGCGGCATACCCCTGCGTAAAGGCTTCGGCAGCATCTTCGTGGAGCGGGCCATGGATGGAGCCGTCATTCTAACCTGCTCGCTGTTGTTCAGCTTTTTCATCCTCAGCCTGGGATTGCCCAAATGGGTATTAACTCTCTATCAGGTGACCTTTTCCATCCTGCTGATGCTGCTCATCTGTTTATACCTCATGCCTCGTCTGGAACATCGCATCAGACATCTGTTTACCTCGACCCGGTACCAGCGGCTGTCCATGTTCCTGTTCCGGCTGATCGATCATGTCCGCAATATCGCCAAAAGCCCGGGACGGACCTTGCTGTCTCTCTTGCTGACCATCATCATCTGGTTCTGTGATGCTTTGGTCACCTATCTGGTTCTGCTGAGCCTGGATTATTCCCTGCCGTTGCCGTGGGTGGCGTTCATCTCCTTCACGGTCAACCTGGCCGCCACTATTCCCATTACGCCCGGCGCGGTGGGGCAGATCGACGCCGTCCAGTACTCTTTGTTTACCCTCATCGGCGTGGCCCGCGATATCAGCGGGGTGACCATTCTGATCAGCCGATTCATCTGTTTCTGGTCCTTTTTACTGGTCAGCGGCCTGTTCACTTACGGCAGCGGCCTGGCCCGGCTGATTCGCACCATGCCGGGACGCAGGAGTCTCATGGGAACATCGCTGGATTCGGCCGGTCAAATGGGTCGTATGAGCTCGGAGATTCCAGAATGAAGCCGTTGAAGGGAGGCTGTGCTGTTATGAAGAGCCGGCGGGCGACATCGCTTCCGGCCGCGGAGGGACGAAGGCGGAATGCTCAGCTCTCCCGGCTGAAGAAGGCCTCGCCTCAGATCTTCACGATCATCTCCCGGAGCCGTACTCCGGAAGAGGCTCGCCGGCGGCTATACCGCTACCTCAGCGGACATCAGAGGGCCCTGCAGATGGGCCTGGAGCGGATACAATTCCTGGAACGCAGCAACATGCGTGAATGCCTCAACGTTTTCAAGAATATTCTGTCCAAGCGCAACGAATCTCTGACCGGAACGAGCGCGCTGGCGCACCTGTTTCACCTCATCCGGGGGACCGACCCGGAACTCATCCGGTCGATCACGGTCGATTTCGTCGAGGAAATGGTGCACCTGTTTCGAGGCGTTTCGGGGCACTCGGGAATCTATGACAACTTGAAACGGCCGGGTTTTTTAGCTATGCAGGGGCGCCGCGCCGCCCAATCGAGATCTAGAAATCTGGATGGCATGGTTGATACCATGGAGCGCTACCTGTCCCGGTATCGTTCCGGGTTGGAACCCGAAGTCATCGTCAGACGGCGTCGCCATCGGACTCGTATCCTGCGCTATTTCGGAGCCAGGATGGCCGATTGGGGCAACTGGCGGTGGCATATGCGGCATGTCATTCGGGATGAAAAAACGCTCTCGAAGCTGATCCAGCTGACCCCTGGAGAGATCCGGCAGATCTCTCGGGCTCGCGAGCATCACATACCCTTCGGTATCACTCCGTTCTATCTCTCATTGATGGAGGAGGAGGCCGGAGGTCACCATGATCTCGCCCTCAGGGCGCAAGTGATTCCGCCGGAGAGCTACGTCAGCTGGATGATTCAACACCAGGAGAATCGGGAACATTCGGCCGACTTCATGGGGGAACACGACACCTCTCCCATCGATCTGGTGACCCGGCGGTATCCCCAGATTGTAGTTTTGAAACCCTATAACTCCTGTCCCCAGATCTGTGTCTACTGCCAGCGGAACTGGGAGATCCAGCAGGTGCTGGGTCCCCGGGCTGCGGCCTCTCGGAACCAACTGCAAAAAGCCATCGATTGGATCGAGGCTCATGTTGCCGTCAAGGAGGTGCTCATCACCGGGGGCGATCCCCTGGTGCTGAGCGATGCCCGGTTGGATGATATCCTGAGAAAGCTCAGCCGGATCGATCACCTCGAAAGGATCCGGATCGGAACCCGTCTGCCGGTCACCGTCCCTCAGAGAATCACCCCCCGGCTGGCCGCCATGCTGGCCAAATATCAGATATCGGGCCGGCGGGAGGTCGTTGTGGTCACCCATGTGGAGCATCTCTCGGAGGTGACGCCGGAGATGGCTCAGGCGGTGGAGCGATTCCGCCGCCGCGGCCTGGCGGTATACAACCAGTTGGTTTTCACCATGTTCAACAGCCGCCGGTTTGAGAGCTCGGCTCTCAGACGGCAGCTCCGCCTGATCGGCATTCAGCCGTATTACACCTTCTCGGCCAAGGGGAAGGAGGAGACGGAGGCCTACCGTGTGCCCATCGCCAGGCTGTTGCAGGAAAAGCGGGAAGAGGTGCGTCTGTTCTCCGGAATGGTGCGTACCGATCACGCCGTGTTCAATGTGCCCCGTTTGGGAAAGACATACCTGATCGCCGGTCAGGACCACGATGTCATTATGATCCGGCCGGATGGCCGTCGGGTTTATGAGTTTTTGCCCTGGGAGCGGAATATCTCCCCGGTCGACAGTTACATCCACACCGATATGCCCATCCACAGCTATCTCAGGCGTCTGGAGGAGATGGGGGAGGATCGGGATGATTATCGAACCATCTGGTATTATTACTAGTGGTGAGAGGATCTCAGATGGAGATACCGCAGATCGAGCCCTGGATCGATGAACGGGAGCTTGACCAGCTTCGCGAGGTGGTGGAATCCGCCTGGCTGGTGGAGGGGCCCAAAACGGAACGGTTCGAGAGCCGCTTTGCCGAGCTGGTCGGGTGCCGCTATGCCACGGCCGTGAACAATGCCACCGTGGCTCTGTATGTCAGCCTGCGAGCCCTGGGAGTGGGCCGGGGGGATGAGGTCATTCTTCCCGATTTCACCTTTATCGCCACGCTCAACGCCGTCACCTGGACGGGAGCCACTCCCGTCCTGACGGATGTGGTCGAGGAGACCTGGAATATCGATCCTCAACAGGTCCGCAGCGCCATCACCGGCCGGACACGGGCCATCCTTCCGGTACATCTTTACGGACAATCGGCCGACCTGGAGGTGATCGGGGCCATCGCCCGGGAGCATGATCTGGCAGTAGTGGAGGATGCCTCCGAGAGCGTAGGCTGCTTTTTTCAGGGACGGCATGTGGGTAGCTGGGGACAGGCCGGCTGTTTTTCTTTGTACGGCAATAAAACCATTACCACCGGACAGGGCGGGATGATCACCACCGATGAGGAGGAGGTCTGGCGGCAATGTATCATTCTCAAGAATCACGGGCGTGAGGAACGGGGCACCTTTATTCACCGGCAGGTGGGATATAATTTCTCTTTCACCGATCTGCAGGCCGCCGTCGGGCTGGCTCAGATGGATAAGCTGGAAGAGATCTTCCGCAGGAAAAAAAGCCATGATGAACGCTACCGGGAACGCCTGGCGGAGATATCGGCGGTCCGCTTTCCGGCCGGCGATCCCCGCTGCCGGACCGTTCCCTGGTTCACCAATGTCCTGGTGGAAGATCCGCAGGCCCTGGCCGACCATCTGGCCCAGGCCGGCATCGGAACGCGGCGTCTGTTCTATCCGCTGCACCGCCAGCCCTGCTGCCAGAGCCAATTTCCGGATCACTTTCCCGTTTCCGATCGAATCTACCGGCAGGGTCTGTCTCTACCTTCCTCGGCCACGCTGACCGATGAGCTGGTCGACAGGGTGTGCCATCAGATCGGGACCTTTTATGGGAGGCGATAGGCCTGATGTTGGTCTCCGTGGTTTTACCAACTTATAATGAGCGGGACAATATCGTCGGACTCGTCGAGCGCCTTGAAGAGGTGCTGGGGAAAGACCACCGTTATGAGATCGTCGTAGTGGATGATAATAGTCCCGACGACACCGCCGGCGCCGTGGAAAACCGTTTTGGACAGGGCGACGCTGTCCGGCTGATCCGGCGCAACGGACAGAGAGGCCTGGCCACGGCCGTGCGGCGGGGGATCGAGGAATCCAGGGGAGAGGTCGTCATCCTGATGGATGCCGATTTCAGCCATCGTCCCGAGGATCTTCCGGCCATGCTGAGCCTGGCGGACCGTTTCGATCTGGTCAACGGCTCGCGCTATCTGCCGGCCGGGGGATTTCAGGGCAGTGTCCGGGCACGAAGCTCCAGTATGATCATCAACTGGTTTCTGAGGGTCCTGTTGAAACTGCAAACGACCGACAGCACCAGCGGTTTTGTGGCCATCCGCCGTTCCCTGCTGAAGGAGATGCCGGCGGATAGTATTTTTTACGGATATGGCGATTTTCATTTTCGGCTGCTTCTGGAAGCGCGCCGGCATTCGGCCTCCATCTGCGAGGCGCCGGTGGTGCATCGATTCCGCCGCGGCGGTCGGGCGAAAACCCGGTTGTTCCGCGACGGCTGGGGATATGTCTGGTCGGCTCTGAAGATCCGGCTAGGTCTGGAACGGTTGTGAAGGAGCGTTTCGTGGAAAAGAGTTCCGCGGATGGCATCAGGACAATAAACAAAAACGGCCTTCTTCTGACGATCATTCTCATGGTGGGTGCCGTTCTGCGCTTGGTCCGCCTGGGCAGCCAGAGCTTCTGGTGGGACGAGGTGTACAGCGCCTCCCTGTCGGCTCAGAGTCTCAAGACGGTCATTCCACGCTTCGGACAGACGCCGGCCTTCTACCATGTCCTGCTTCATTTCTGGCTGTACCTGGGCCGGGGCGATGGGACCATCCGGTTGCTGTCGGTCGTCTTCGGAGTGGCCACTGTGGGGCTCGTCTACCTGCTGGGCAAAGAGTTCCTGGACAGAACCCAGGGACTGTTGTGCGCCCTTCTGATCGCGATATCGCCCTTTCATATCTGGTACTCGCAGGAAGCGCGAATGTATAGTCTGCTGATCCTGCTGTGTACCGCCTCGGTCCTGTTCTTCGTCAGATTTCTGAAAAGGTCTCCCGGCTGGCCCGGACTGTGGTGGACCCTGATGACCGCCCTGGGGCTCTATACCCATTATTATGCTCTTTTCGTGCTGGTTTTCCAGCTGCTCTACCTGATGCTGTTCTGGCGGCGTTATCGATCGCTCTGGCCACGGGTTTTCCGGGTTCTGCTGGTCGTCGTGATCCTGGTGGTGCCTATCGTGCTGCTGTTTTTTCCCGGGGGACGATATGCCATGGTCTGTGCCGAGGGAGCGGGCCGGAATCCCCTGCGGTTATTCTCGATGCCTTATACATTCTTCGCTCTGAGCCTGGGTTTCAGCTATGGCCCATCGGTGGCCGAGCTGCATCGTCTGGCCGCCTGGTCTACGTTGCGGCCCTATCTCCTGCCCGTTGTCCTGGCGGGGACGTTCTATATAGGGCTGTTTCTCCTGGGATTGCGTTCACTATGGAGAGACCGCCATCGTTTGATTTTTCTTCTGTTGTATCTTTTCGTACCTATCGTGGCGGCCATCGTGACGATTCTGTTCATGCCGCAGCTGTCCTATAACGTTCGGTACGTGGCCATGATCCTGCCGGCCTATAGTTTTATCCTGGCTCGTGGCCTGTGGTCGCCGTCGAACCGGCTGGTCCGCTGGGGGCTCCTGGCGCTGGTGCTGGTTTTCGTGTCGATATCGCTCTATCATTATTATGCCGACGAGAGATATCATAAGGAGGACTTTCGCACGGCCGTGGATATCATCTCCCGGCAGGATTGCCCCGGAGACGTCATTCTGGCCACCCATTTGAGACCCATAAAGTATTACTATCGGGGTGATCTGCTGATCCATAATCTGCTCTGGTCGCCGGGTTTCTACCGTCGGATGATCGACGTGCGACTGCAACGCTACCAGCGAGCCTGGGTTCTGATCAGTCGCCACTGGATTTCGGATCCCCAGGGAAAGATGCTGGAGCACCTGAGAGGCAAATATACCGCCGTCCAGGAAACGACCTTCACCGGTCTGTATCTGGGCTTATTTGATCTTAAAAAAAAATCAGCAGAGAATCGGTAAGGAGTTGTTTCGGCCAAGGAGGTGTCCGGGATGTGGTACCGCAGCAAAGTTTTCGCGGAGATCTTCAGGGATGTCACGGCGAGCCTGATGGCGGTCGTGATCGTCCTCTGGGGAGTTTCCTGTGACAAAAAGCCGACCAACGGCCATGAGCAGGTCAAACAGTGGGTTTCCGGCAACGCCGGGCTGGGGAATCTGAACATCAATTACCTTGCCGTTCATCCCGCCGATCCCGACATCATCTTTGCCGGGACCTTTAACGGACTCTACCGCAGCACCGATGGGGCCGGAAGCTGGACACGGGTGGACAGCGGCTGGGCCTATACACAGATCACGACCATTGCCTTCGATGCCCTGGCCGGAGAGGTGGTCTACGCCGGGACCAGGGGAGATGGCGTCTATAAGAGCGAGGACGGAGGCGATCACTGGGAGCACAAGACGACCGGGCTTTCAGATCTGATCGTCTGGGGTCTGGCCGTCGATCCCGTCCATCCCGATACGGTTTTCGTCGGCATCGACGGCGCTATCTTTCGCAGCCAGGACGGCGTCGATTCCTCCTGGACCAAGATCTATTGGTACCAGCGGACTTTTATCGCCATCGATCCGCAGAATTCCAGGAACATCTATGCCGGCGGGAAGTTCAACAATCTACACCGCAGCTTCCAGGGCGGCGATAATGGCACCTGGGAGGTGAGTTCCGAAGGAATCGACACGGGCGGGCCGGAATCGCGGATCCAGTGGATTGCCATCGATCCCCGCAATCCCACCGTGCTTTACGCGGCTTCCACCAATAACGGCCTGCATAAGTCGACCAACCGCGGAGGGAATTGGGGGCGCATGGATGTCGGCATATCATCTGCCGATGTCAGGTCGGTGATCATCGATCCATCGAACAGCGATGTGCTCTTCGTCGCCACGGAGAACGGCATCTATCGCAGCCTGGACGCCGCCGTGAGCTGGAAGTCGATGAACGATGGCATGCCGACCGAGAATCCGGATGTCAGGGTGATGGCCGTCGATCCGATCGATCCCGAATTGTTGTACGCCGGCACCTGGGGCGATGGCGTCTTCATCTGGAAGAAACCGTGATTCTTCTCTTGCTGTCAGGCGATTGTTTTCAAAACAGGCTTCAATTCAAAAGGGAAAGGAGGAAGGTGTTGATACAGCCGCATGGTGGAAAATTGGTCGATCGCGTCATGGGAGCGGAAGAGCGCCATCGGGCTCAGGAAGAGCTGAAGGGTTGGCCCCAGGTGGTCCTGGCGGCGGATATGGTTTCCGAGGTGCAGAATATCGCCCGGGGGGTATTCAGCCCCCTGGAGGGATTTCTCAACCGGGCACAGCTGGGATCGGTGGTTCGGGAGGGGCGCCTGCCCGGCGGCCTGCCCTGGACGATCCCCATCCTTTTAGCCGTCGATGAGGATCAGGCCGATCGATTGAAAGAGGGACAGTCGCTGACCCTGATGGGTCCGGCGGGAGATCCCCTGGCCGTGATGCGCTTGGAGGAGAAGTATCACTTCGAAAAAACGGAGATCGCCCGGGGAGTTTTCGGAACCGACGATCAGGCTCATCCTGGGGTCAAGGGCCTTCTGGAATTGCCCGATGTGTTTCTCTCCGGCCCCATCGACCTGCTCGAGGATATCAAGACGCCCTATCCGCGCTATAACCTATCGCCCAAAGAGACCCGCTATCTCTTCGGGCAGAAGGGTTGGGACACGGTGGTGGCCTTCCAGACGAGAAATCCGCCCCACCGGGCGCACGAGTATATCCAGAAGTGCGCGCTGGAGATCTGCGACGGCCTGTTCATCAATCCTGTCATCGGGCGGAAGAAGTCCGGGGATTTCACCGACGATCTGATTCTCGCGGCCTATCAGACCCTGATCGACGACTTCTATCCCGGCGATCGCGTGGTGATGAGCATTCTTCCCTGGCAGATGCGCTATGCCGGCCCGAAAGAGGCCATCTTCCATGCCATCGTCCGAAAGAACTTCGGATGCACCCATCATATCATCGGGCGTGATCATGCCGGCGTAGGCGATTACTACGACACCTATGCGGCGCATCGCATCTTCGCCGATTTTCCCGATCTGGGCATCCAGCCGCTGTTTTTCGAGCATTCCTTTTGGTGCCGGGACTGCGGCAACATGGGCACCTCCAAGACCTGCCCGCACGACAAGAAATCGTGGCTCAGCCCCAGTGGAACGAAAATCCGCGGCATCATCACCGAGGGAGCCGAGGTGGCTCAGGAGATCATGCGTCCGGAAATCGCCCGGGTTCTGACATCCGAAGACCACCCCTTCGTGGATTGAGCTTGACGGCAGGCGAAGAGAAATCTTTTAACAGGATGAGGATCTTCTCTGGTGAAGCGGACCGTGATCAGGGGTATTTCCCGGTTGACCTGGACGTTGGGTTTGGATCGACTCGTTGATCTGGTCAATCGGCGGCGGGGGGGCGTCATCCTGGCCTATCACCATATTACCGGGGACGCTCTGGAGCGCCAGCTGGAACTGTTGAGCAGGTGGTATGCCTTCGTCTCTTTAAGTGAGTTCGTTAGCCGTCACCGGCAGGGGCGATCGACCAACGGATTGATGGTCATCACCTTCGACGATGGATTCGGTGACGAGGTAGAGGCCGGTGCGGCCCTGGCCGTCCGCCGGGGCTGGCCGATGACCTTTTATCTGCCCACCGGATATGTTTTATCCGGCCGGCCCTACTGGTTTATCAGGCTGGCCTCCCAGATGCAGGCGGCATCGGAAGGTTCTTATCGAGTCGGAGAGCGAACCATTGAGATCAGCGATGCTCACTCCCGCGAGTTGGCCAGGAGGCAGATGATCCAGGGGCTCCTCGGCCGTCCGCCAGAGGAGATCGAGTCCTTTATCGACCGTCTGGGCGAGATCCTGTTCGCGTCCCGGGAGGCGAGGTCGGAGCTGGACATTCCCGTTCCCATCTCCCCGCAGCGGGTCGCCGTTTTGGCTCAGGAAGCGGAGATCGCCTTCCAGGCTCATTCGGTCAGCCACCCCTATTTCTCCATTCTTTCCGGCGAGCGAATCCGGCAGGAGATGGAGGCCAGCCGCCGCGATGTGGAGGAGATGACTGCTCGCCCGGTGCGGCACTTCTGTTATCCATACGGCATCAGCGGATCTATCGGAACGCAGGCTCCGCAGCTGGCTCGCCAGCTGTTCGACTCGGCCACCACGGCCATGCGAGCCCGTTGCCGGCCCGGGGCGGATAGAGTGCTGTTGCCCAGAATTACTATGCATGAGCACTACACAACGGGTATGACCAGTTTGAAGGTGAAGGCCACCCGGTAACCCCGGTGAAAGTCACTGGCATCAGCAGGCGTGAAAAAGCGGAGTGATTTCGGGTACGGGCCCCGATGAATCCTTCAGGAGTTGAGCGATGGGCTCCTCAAAAGAGCTGCCCGAGAACATCGAGGTTGTGGGCAGCACCGAAATTCCCGAGCAGGCTCTGGGTACTTTCTTTGAGCAGATGTACCCCGATCGAGCTGAATTTCTAAAAAGACACTGGAGGTGGCTGTATCGGATCGATGAATTCCCTGATCTGGAGCCGCCGCTGGTGGCCGTTCTCGATGATCGGGTCATCGGGCACGTCGCTCAGATTCCCGTTTTTATCAGAAGAGGAGACCGGCAGGTGCTGGCCGCCTGGGGTGTGGACGGCGGGGTTCTGAATCGCTATCGGGGAAGCGGCATCGGCTGGAAGCTCATGGATCTGTGGAGCCGCAGATATTCCGTGGGCATGGGTTTTTGCACCGAAGCGCTGTTTCGAATTCTTCTCAAACAGGGCTGGAGCCCGCGAACGACCACCAATTATCTCCATCTGCCGCTCAAGCCGCACCATCACCCGAAGTTTCGAAGAAGGATTCCGGCCATTCCCGCTCAGCTGGGAGGGAAGGTATGGAATCTGGTGGAGCGTCTGATCATCACCCTGCGTACGGAGGGCTGGCAGCCATTGCGCCAGGTTTCGTTATCGTCCCAAAAGGTGGAACACTGGTCCATTTTACGTTACCCGGGGGGATGGAAGGCTCCTCTTCACGTGGCCCGCTCGGCCGATTTTCTGCTATGGAGATTGTTGAATTGCCCTTTCCGGGAACAGTATCAGATTCTTGAGATGGAGGATGCTTCTGTATCCGCCGTGGTGAGGCTTTTTCAGATCGGCGATCTGAAGCGGGCTCGCGTCATTTCCATCTCGGGTACAGCTTCAAGCAGGGCCACCATGTATCGATTCTTTGGCTCTCTCGCCTCTTGGGCGATGAAGCGCGATGTCGATATTCTCAGCATGGTCAGCAGCGACCCCGATGTCGTTCGGTGGGCTCATCGTTGGTTTCCGGTTCGGAGTCAGCTTCGCTTTGCCTGCATCTGCAACGATTTAGAAGGCGAGAAAATGATGCAGGGAGAAGATCATGTCTGGGAGCTGATGGACTATGATCTTGATTTTCTGATTGGCTTTCAGCGTTACTGATCGCAGCCGTGCCGAAAAGATGGCCGACCGGGGGATCAGGATGCCAGGCTGTTGGAGCGGCGCGATTTGAAACGGTGCGATATCCGGGGATCATCGTGAGCGTGATTGACCTTCCAGAATCTTCAAACAGAGTGACCATTCGGCGATCCACAGAGGTTCCGGAGCCGGCCCTGAAGTCTTTTTTCGCCGAGATGTTTCCTCAAAAATCGGATTCTCTGGCCCGTCATTGGCGGTGGATGTATCGCGTCGATGATGTTCCCCGGGTTCCGGCGCCCATGGTGGCCGTACTGGACGGGGAAGTGATCGGCCAGTATGCCCAGATACCCGTGGAGATCGGAGACCAGGATGTCCGCACGCAGGCGGTCTGGGGAGTCGATTACGGAGTTCTGGATCGCTTCCGCCGATACGGAATCGGGTACCGGCTCATGGAGGCCTGGCTCAGCCAGCACCCCGTCCATATGGGATTTGCCACCCCGGCTTCGTATCGCATCGCCCTCAAGCAGGGCTGGAAACCCAGATTGACCACCCATCTGCTGCAGCTGCCGCTCCGGCTGCAGCATCATGCCCGGTTCCAGCAGGGACCCTGGCGTATTCCGGCGGAGGTTCTGGGCCCCCTTTTGAATCTGTTGGCCCGACTGGTGATCCGGCTGCGAACCCGTCGCTGGGCGACGCTTCGACCGGCGGCTCTGACGCCCGGGCATCTGGCGGGATGGTCCCGGCTGCGACATCCGGAGGAGCCGGAACGGTCCGTGTCTGTGCTCCGAACACCGGGATTTCTCCGCTGGCGGCTGCTGGACAATCCTTTTTACGATCAGTACCGCCTTGTGGACCTGCCGGGAAGCGAGCTCAGGGCCTTCATCAGAGTGATGGACGGTCGCCGGCGAAAGGTGGTTCGTATCCTCTCCATTTCGGGACATGCCGACGGTCCGGAGGACATCGATCGTCTCTTGGGAAGCATCATTCGATGGTCGCTCGATCATCATATCGGTCTGGTTCAGATGGTTCACGGCGATACGGCCGTGATCGGGGTTGCCCGGCGATGGTTCCCCCAGCGAAGCGTCCTGCGGCACGTTTATTATTGCAACGATCCCGAGGGCCAACGGCTGCTGGACGACCGGCCCCATCTGTGGGAGATGCTGGACAGCGATTTTGACTATGCCGAAGCCGGGTAAACCGCGGCTGAAGGTCTCTCTCGAGGATGCCAGAAAGGCTCTCGCGAATTGAGAGTTTTCAAAGGATATGTCGCGATTCTATCAGGGCTTAAAGCAGATCTATATCCTCCGCCGGCCGGCTCATGCCAGGGTTCTGTTCCGGGATTGGTGGGGACGGCCGGGCCGGATCGCTGACGATCAGAAGCATCTTGCCGCGGCCTTGAACTGGCTATCCCGGGCGCAGGATGTCACCGGCAGCGGAGGGGTCTCGGCCGGATATCACCTGGCCGGGGGATGGAAACCGGCCTTCCCGGAGACCACCGGGTATATTATTCCCACCTTCCTGTCTGCCGACGGGCTCGCCGGCCGACACGACGGCCGCCAACGGGCCGTGAAGATGGGGGACTGGGAGATCGAGGTTCAGCTGCCGTCCGGGGCGGTCCGCGGGGGCGTCGGTCTGAACGAGGCTCCGCTGGTGTTTGACACCGGCCAGGTCATCCTGGGATGGGTGGCCCTCTATCGGGCCACCGGATCGGACCGCTATCGGCAGGCGGCCGTCAGGGCGGCCGATTGGCTGGTGGACATCCAGGACCAGGACGGCGGCTGGTCACGGCATACCTTTCAGGGATTGGCCCGGGTCTATCATGCCCGAGTCGCCTGGGCCGTCTTGAGCCTCTATGATCAGACCGGCCAGGAACGCTATCGCCGCTGCGGACAGCACCATATGGAATGGGTTCTGTCCCAGGCCACCGAGAAGGCTTGGTTTCGGCGAATGAGCTTCGATGAGACATCCGCGCCTTTGACCCATACCATCGCCTATACCCTGAGAGGCCTGTGGGAATGTGCCCGGATACTGAAAGATGACCCCGTGCCCCGGCTGGTCATCCGCGCCTGCCATCAGATCATCGACAGGTACCGTCTGGCCGAGCCGGGACGTTTGCCGAACGGCCCGGCCTATCTGCCGGCCACGCTGGATGAGAGCTGGGGTTCCGGTGACCGCTATTCCTGCCTGACGGGGAACGTTCAACTGGCCCTGCTGTGGTTGAAGCTGTATCGGGAACAAGGTGATGACCGTTTCCGTCGGGCCGCCCGGCGCCTGATCGACGGCGTCAAGGCGGCGCAGATCTTATCTTCCGGAAACGGAGGTATTCTGGGCGCTGTTCCGGGCTCCCGCCCGCACTGGGGCGGTTATCTGACCTATACCTATCCGAACTGGGCGGCGAAATTTTTCGCCGATGCCCTGCTGTTGCAGATGGAGATCGATCGATCAGATGGGGAGATATCTTCATGACATCAGTTACCGCCAGGATCGCCATCATACTGGGCACTCGTCCGGAGATCATCAAGATGTCGCCCGTGATCCGGGAGTGCCAGCGCCGAGAACTGGACTTCGTACTGGTCCACACCGAGCAGCATCATAAATACGAGATGGACCGGGTTTTTTTCGAGGACCTGGTGTTGCCGGAACCGCAATATCGTCTGGGTATCGGACAGGGCACTCACGGTGCCCAGACCGGCCGGCTGCTGAAGAGCATCGAAAAGGTTCTCCTGGGGCAGGCCCCCGATGTGGTCCTGGTGCAGGGGGATACCAATACCGTCCTGGCCGGTGCTCTGGCCGCGGCCAAACTGCACATCCCCGTAGGACACGTCGAGGCCGGTCTGCGCAGTTACGATCAGCGGATGCCGGAAGAGCTCAACCGTGTTCTGGCCGACCATGCCGCCGATCTGCTGTTCGCTCCCACCGAACAGACCAGGAACATTCTCCTGGGCGAGGGGATCGATGCGGACAAGGTCCATGTGACCGGGAACACCATCGTGGATGCCGTTCAACAGAATCTGGCCATCGCCCAGTTACGTGGCCAGCCGCTGACCGCTCACGGCCTGACGGCCAAATCCTATATCGTGATGACGGCCCACCGGCCGGAGAATGTCGATCACGGAGAGAATTTACGGTCGCTGCTGGCGGCGGCGGCCGGCGTTCGCCGGTCAACCGGCCTGCCGGTCATCTATCCGCTGCATCCCCGGACGGAGAGCAAGCTGAAACAGTTCGGCCTGCCGGTCCCGGAGGAGATCCGGGTCATCGAGCCGCTTGGTTTTCTCGATTTTCTACAGCTGGAGGCGCAGGCGGCTCTGATTTTGACCGATTCCGGCGGCGTGCAGGAGGAGGCCTGTATTCTTCAGGTGCCCTGTGTGACCCTGCGGGACAGCACCGAGCGTCCCGAGACGGTGGCCGTGGGGGCCAATGTGGTGGCCGGCATTCTGCCCCAGGGGGTCCTCCGGAGTGTCCGGGATATGCTCAGCAAGGACGGCGGCTGGCCCAATCCCTTCGGCGACGGGCACAGCGCCGGGCGTATCGTCGATATCGTTGTCCGCTCAGCCCCGGGGAATACGCCGTGAGGATTCTATTCGTTTCACGAACGCGCTCGGACAAGAAGAATGCCCTCAATCATCGGCTGATGATGCTGGCCCGGGGGCTGGAGCAGTTGGGCCATCAGGCTGACTCGCTGTACCTGGGCGATCACCTGCGGACCAACCCGCCCATACTCAGCCCGGTGGGCTTTGCCCGCCTGCTGCCGCGATGCCGCGGCTACGATGTCATCCACGCCGGAACCGCATTCGGCGGGTTTGCCCTGTGTCTGTATAAGCGGCATCTGCAGGCGCCGCTGATCCATGATATGCACGGCGACGGCACCGGCGAGATGCTGATGAAACTGCATTTCGAGAATCACAAGCTGAAAAGCGCCTTCTGGGTTGTCCAGAATTCACTGATGGAGGAGGTGACCATTCACCGGGCCGATTACCATCTGGTGGTCTCCGGGCCGCTGCGTCAATTGCTCCTCCGTCACGGCGTGCCCCGCAGCAGGACGCTGCTGGTGCGAAACGGAGTGGATGTGCAGGCATTCAGGCCCCTTGGCCGGCGGCCCGGCGGTCCCTTCACCGTCTGTTATGCCGGGGATTTTCAGGTCTGGCAGGGCGTGGACCTGCTCCTGGAAGCGCTTCGGCGGCTGCCGGAATTGGATATCCGGTTTACTTTTATAGGGTTTCGATCGACACCCGGGGACCAGGCCTGGAAGCAGCGTCTGAACCGGCTTCTGGGATCGCGGGCCCGGCTGATCGATCGCCTGCCCCGGGAGGATCTCATCTCGCGGCTCCGGGAAGCCGACCTGCTGATTCTGCCCCGGCCCTATCACCGGGCCACGGCGGTGGCCATGCCGACCAAGTTCGCCGAATACCTGGCTCTGGGCAAGGCGGTTCTGGTCACCGAGGTGGACGAGACAGCCCAATTCGTCCGGCGGCAGCGCTGCGGTCTGGTCTGCCCGCCCACCGCCGCGGGTTTGGCCCAGGGCATCGTTCAGGCTCATCGGACCGGGCGGGCGCAGCTGGAGGCGATGGGCGGCCGGGGTCGTAAGTTAGCCGAGGAAGCCTTTTCCTGGGACATCATCTGCCGCCGCTACGATCAATTTCTCCGCAGGATATCGAATCCGATGCAGACATCGTTCATGAACAGTTCACTTTCCTGAAAGGAGGCGACTCTGTGGCCACCGACAAGAAGGTGCTCGTCATCGGCCTGGATTGTGCCACGCCGCAGCTGGTGTTCGACCGCTGGCTCGATGACTTGCCCAATATCAAGTCCCTGGTGAAGAAAGGAATCTTCGGAAAACTGGAAAGTACTATTCCGCCCATTACGGTGCCGGCCTGGAGCTCCATGATGTCCAGTAAAAGCCCGGGAGTTCTGGGATTTTACGGATTCCGTAACCGCAAGAACTATACCTATGATGAGATGTACTTCGCCACCTCGGCGGCGGTCAAGGAGGACCGCGTCTGGGACATCCTGTCCCGGGCCGGAAAGAGAAATATCGTCGTGGGTGTGCCCCAGACCTATCCGCCGCGCCCCCTGAACGGATTGATGATCTCCGGATTTTTAGCTCCGGACACCGAATCGGCGTACACCTATCCGGCTGAATTGAAGGATGAGATCAAAGAGGCGGCCGGTGACTTCATCCTCGATGTCAAGAAATTCCGCACCGAGGACAAGGATTTTCTCATCGAGCAGATCTATGAGATGACGGCCAATCGCTTCCAGGTGGTCGGCCACCTCATGGACCAACACGATTGGGACTTCTTCATGTTCGTCGAGATGGGCATCGACCGCATTCATCACGGCCTGTGGAAATATTTCGACGAAGGCCATAGGAAGTTCGAACCCGACTCGCCCTATCGTGGTGTTCTGAAAAAATACTACCAGTACGTGGACGAACAGGTCGGCCGGATCATTGCCCGGACGGATGATGACACAGTCGTTTTGATCGTCTCCGATCACGGCGCCCAGCGCATGGACGGCGGCATCTGTCTCAACGAATGGCTTGTCCGGGAGGGATATCTGAAGCTCAAGTCCATGCCCCGGGAGATCACCCAGCTGAAGAACGATAACATCGACTGGTCGGGCACCCGGGCCTGGGGATCGGGAGGGTATTACGGCCGTCTGTTCATGAACGTCAAGGGCCGCGAGCCTCAGGGCATTATCGAGCCGGCTGATTACCAGAAAACT
>CAZOYL010000034.1:0-15686 GCA_964584035.1 uncultured Gemmatimonadota bacterium
TTGATCGACGATCAGATCGCCGGCCATACATCCGGCCAAAATATCGAAGGCGGCCGGCCGCCGGTCCGCGTCTCATCCCACCACGACGGCGGCCTTCCGCCCCTGATCCCGGATCACCAGGTAGACGCCGGCCAGCACCAGGGCGCCTCCCAGGAAAGTCAGGGCCGGCGGCGACTCTCCGAAGACGAAGTAGGCCAGGGTGGTCGAGCCGATCGGTTCGCCCAGCAGGCTGATGCTGATGACGTAGGCCGGCAGATATCTCAGGGCCCAGTTGAACAGGGTATGTCCCAGGTGGGTGGGCACCAGGGCCAGCAGGATCAGCCATAGAAATGTCTCGGCCGGATAGCCCCACATCCGGGTCCCGGTAGCCAGGCAGCCGATCCCCAGAAGCGCTGCGGCGGAGCTGTAGACCAGAAAAACATAGGGCAGCAGCGGAAGCTCCCGGCGCACCCGGCGGCCGGTGACCATGTAGGCAGCCGCCAGAAACCCTCCCACCAGGGCCAGCCCGTCGCCGATCAGGGACTGCCTTCCCACCTGCAGATCGCCCCCGCCGATGATGACGCTGCCCAGCAGGGCGATCGACACGGCCAGGAGCACGATTCGGGAGACCCGCTCCTTGATGGCGAAGTGCGACAGCAGGACGGCGAAGATCGACTGGGTCGAGACCAGGATCATGGAGCTGGCCACGGAGGTGTAATACAGCGAGGTCACCCAGGTGCCCATGTGCAGGCCCAGAAAAAGACCGGCCAGAAGGACCCTCATCAGCAGGGCCCGGCTCAGGCCGGCCAGCTGCGACCATCCCCGCCAGGCCATGAAGGGCAGCAGCATCACGGCGGCCAGGGTCATGCGATAGAAGGCCACGGCCAGCGGCGGGGCCTGGCACATCCGGATAAAGATGGCCGCGAAGGAGACGGCCGTCACTCCCAGGATCACGGCCAGCGCGGGCGGCGCCGGCGGGCTGGCTTCCCTCATGTCGATCTCCTCACCCCCCAGAGACCTTCTCCATAGCGGTTTTCAACCGCTCCCCGCTGAGCTCGTAAACGACCACCTCGACGGGATACTCCTGGCGAAATCCGGCCTCGGACAGGGCCGCCGCGGCCTTCTCCGGGACCATGGCGAATAACTCCTCGGCGCCTCTTCGGCCGGCGGCCGCCCGGAACCGGCGGGCCAGTGCGGCCATCTCTTGATCGCCGCCGTCGATGAAGCCTAAGCAGTACCGGGGGCCGTGACGCTGCGGCAGAAAAAGGGCCAGAGCGGTGATGCGGCCGCCGTCACGGATCAGCAGCGCCCCCTCCTGAGCTAATACCTGCCCGACGAAATCGCGGCTCATCTCCTGGAAGGTCCAGCCCCAGGCATACAATCCTCTGCTACTTCTGAAATTCTCGGAACTCTCCAGGTAGTCCATGATCACATCGCGGTCGCCCGGACCCGCCGTTAACTCGGCCGCCATCTCCGGGGACCGCTCGCCGTCCAGCTTCTCGGAGACCATCCGCCGGCACTGGAAGATCAGCCGGAAGCCGTCCTGTTCGCCCATGTGGCGGCTGGCCCGATTGTCCGACACCGTTCCGAAGCGAACCGTCCGGGGCTCCAGACCGGCGATAATCTCCATGGCCGTGCGGTTGATGGCCAGGGCGACGCCACGGCCGCGGGCGTCCGGATCGACCCGCAGTCCCTCCAGCCAGATCTCTCCGGGAGAGAGTACGGTGATCTTATCGGTGCCCACCGGCCGTCCGTCCAGCTCGGCCACCAGGAAGGCGCCCCGGGGATCCTTTTGCCAGCGGTCATAGACCCGGGGAAGGTAATCCCAGCCCTCCCAGATCTTGGCGCAGAATTCAACCACCGCCGGTTTGTCGGCGGCAGCGGCCCGGCGGACGATCAATCGGTCCATATCAACAATCCTGTCGACATCCCCACGAAGCGTGTGACGGCCGGCTCCGGCTATTCGCCCAGTTTTTTCCATCCCGGCCGAATGCCCTGGCGATGTACATTCTGTTTGTATTCCCTCAGAAGCGAGAGATTCTTCCTGGCATTCCCGGCGTTGTAAATAAACTCGCCCTGGGGCATCAGCTCCGAGAGCTCACCGGGACGATCCATTCGGGCCCATTCCATCAGCGGCATCATGATGCGCCGGTAGGCATGGTCGGTCTCCGGCGTAAAAGTCACGTCGATGGCCGAAATCAGCCCGCGGCGCACCACGACGGCCCCCTGATGGTAGAACTCGCCGATATCAGCCGTCTCGATCCAGTCATTGGTCTCCTTGACCTGGCAGATGACCGTGTCCCCCAGGATCTTCATCTGGCTGAATTCCAGTTTGGTGTGGAGCGCCTGGTCGTATTCGGCCAGCTCTCGCAGCGCCTCCCGGCCCTGCAGGTCGAACAGTCCGGCCACCCGGAAACGGGCATCTTCGGCATACAGGGACATCAACCTGTCCACATCGCCCTCATTATAGGCCTCCTGGTAAGCCTTGACAACATCGGCCGGTTGATGACCGCAGGCCAGGGTCAGGGAGATCAGGGCACTGCACATAGCGGCGATGATGGCAGCGCGTTTCATGGATACACCTCCTCGGTTCAGGTGGTTGAAGATTGTCAGCCGTTCTCTTTCAGGGCAGCGGCCAGCTTCTGGTCAGCCCGGGAGAGAGCGAAGGCCTCCAGGTCGGAGATCCGCACCCACCGGAAGTCGTCACAGCCCAGAGGGCGGGGTGTTCCTTGCAGATAGGTGCAGTGGAAAGCATGCAGTGTGAAACGGAAATGGGAATAGCCGTGGTCCAGACTCATGAACGGGACATCCACCCGTATGGCGATGTCCAACTCCTCCCTGATCTCGCGGCGCAGGCACTCCTCCAGGGTCTCGCCGGACTCCTTTTTGCCTCCCGGGAACTCCCACAGACCGCCCAGGAGCTTGTCCGGCGGGCGGCGGGCGATGAGCAGCCGCCGACCCTTCCAGATGATGCCGGCAGTGACATCATAATGCGGCCTGGGCCGCCTCGGCCTTTTCCGGGGGTACCGGGTGGGGTCGCCGGCCGTGCGCCCGGCGCAGATCCTCTCCAGTGGACAGCGCCCGCACAGGGGATTGGCCGGGCGACAGACCAGAGCCCCAAGATCCATGATGGCCTGGTTGAAGGGGCCGATCTTGCCGTTCGGGACCAGCTGGCCGGCCAGCAGCGCCAGCCGTTTCCTGCCGGAAGCCGTGCGGGGATCGATGGACAATCGGAAGGTCCGGCATAACACCCTGACGGCATTGCCGTCCAGTACCGGCCAGTGACGACCATAGGCCAGGCTGGCCACTGAGGCGGCGGTGTTGTAGCCCACTCCTGGAAGGGCTCTCAGAGCGTCCGGCTCATCGGGCACCTGGCCGCCGTGCCGTTCGACGATCATCCGGGCGGCCCGGTGCAGATGGCGGGCCCGGGCGTAATAGCCCATGCCCTCCCAGGCCTTCAGGACCTGGTCCAGCGAGGCTTCGGCCAGGACATCCAGGTTTGGAAAGGTCTCCAGGAAACGGTGATAATATTCCAGGACGCGGGACACCTGAGTCTGCTGCAGCATCATCTCCGAGACCAGGATGCGATAGGGGTCCCGGGTCCGCCGCCAGGGCAGGTCCCGTCCGTGCCGGGCATACCAGGCTAACAGCCGGGGAGTAAAACGGCTCTGGGCCGGGCTCTTCTGCGGCGCCGTGCTCTTTTTCGGAACCATCATCTCTGCCGGGCTGGGGTCCATGATGACCTGTTGGGGCGACCTGATAGATACGGCACATCGTTAATAAGGCATTTCACGATGGAAAAATCAAGAAGAATCATGGGGCCCGGCGATGCCGGACGCCGCTGCCAGGGTTTCGGAGCCGGCGAAATCAGGTGAAAGAAGAATCCGCGAGCTTTTTTTCCACATCGAAAAAAGTTCCTTGTGTCGCCGGTAAAATTGCGTATCATTAGGCACGGAGATTTTTAACTCTATGTTCATCGAAAGTTCACCAATTCTTAACAGAAGATGCGCTTTTTAGAGGTTTGTTCCTAAAATCTTGACCTCTCCTTCAGCAACCTTCCGCCACCAATTTTCAATCTCAAAGTTCAACGTTCAATGGCATCAGGCAGCTCACAAAAACCCCTCAAAGACCTCCTGCGAGACGTCCAGATCATCGCCATCCTGTGCCATCAGTGGGGCGACACCGGCAAGGGCAAGTTCTCCGACTATTTCGCCTCCCGCTGGGCCGATGTCATCGCCCGGGGCACCGGAGGGAACAATGCCGGCCACACCGTGGTACAGGGTGGCCGGCAGCGTGTTTTTCAGTCCCTGCCGGCCGGCATCGCTTACGACGGCCTGGGCAAGATCACCATCATGGGTCCCGGCATGGTCCTCGACCTGGAGGCGCTGAGCCGGGAGATGGACCTGCTCCGCCGGGAGGGCCTCAGCTGGGACCATCTGATGATCAGCCGCGACGCCCATGTGATCATGCCCTATCATGTGGCCCGGGACCGGGCCGCGAACCAATCCCAGAGCAACGGCGGCATTGGCTCCACCGGCAAGGGGATCGGGCCGTGTTACGCCGACAAGATCGCCCGGCGGGGCATTCGGGTGTCCGACCTGTTCGACCGCGACACCCTGGCCCGCAGGATCACCGGGGCCCTGGCCTTCTATCCCGAGCTGCCGCTGAATCCCGACGATATCCTGACACGGCTGAAACCCCTGACCGAGATGGTCAAACCCCTGGTGCGCGACACCGTGGCCGAGATCCACCGTTTCCGGGCGGAGGGGAAAAAGATCCTCCTGGAGGGAGCCCAGGGCCTGCTGTTAAGTGTCGAGCACGGAACCTATCCCTACGTCACCTCCTCCGACCCCTCGCTGAATGGAACGGCCGGCGGGGTCGGCCTGCCGGCCGGCGCCGTCGATCTTCCCCTGGGAGTGGTCAAGTTCCCTTTCATGACCCGCGTCGGCGGCGGCCCTTTCCCCACCGAGCTGGGCTCGGCCCGATCCGAGGAGTACTGCCGGGATGCGGCCAACACCGTTCAGGCCGAGCTGGAGCGGTTCGACATCCCCCACCGGATGGAGGGCGGCCGGCCGCACTACGATCACGGGAAAGAGAGGATTCGCCGGCTGATGAACGCCGACGAGCCTTTTCAGCAGGGCATCGGCCTGCGGCTGGCGGCCGCCGAATACGGCACGGTGACCGGCCGTCCCCGGCGGATCGGATGGACCGACGCGGTGGCGGCGCGATACGCCGCCATGGTGAACGGAATCTCCCGGATCATCCTGACCAAGCCTGATGCCTGCGCCGGGCTGGACCGGTTTCGAGTGTGTTATGGATACAAGCTGGATGAAGAGATCGGCACCGACTTCCCCCGGGACGCAGGATTGCTCAGAAAGGTCCGTCCGATCTACCGGGATTATGACGGCTATGGCGACATCGGATCGATCCGCGCCTATGGGGATCTTCCACAGAGCCTCAGGAGGGCGGTCTCGGATTTCGAGGACTTCAGCAACTGTTCCGTGGCCATCGTCTCGGTCGGGCCGGAGGCGGAACAGACCATTATCAGATGAGTTGAGCAGAATATGACGAGAGCCGAGCTGATCAGAAAAACGGTCGCCCAGAATCTCTCCCGGGCCAGGCTGAGCGCCGAGCTGCCCGGACTGGAGGGCGGCCGGCGGGGCAAGGTCCGCCACGTCTATCGGGTCTCGGGCAAAGACGGGATGCCGCTGGTGATCATCTCCACATCCGATCGGGTCTCGGTCTTCGACGTGGTCCAGGACCGGGCCGTGCCCTACAAGGGCGCCGTGCTCAACGCCATCTCGCGGTGGGCCTTCGAGCACACGGCCGACATCGCTTTCAATGCCTTGCTGGGCTCGGCCGGCCCCCATATCCTGATTCAGCGGGAGTTGGCCAATATCGGCGTCGAGTGCGTCGTCCGGGGCTACCTTTGGGGCAGCCTGGCAAGCGACTACGAACAGGGCCTGCGAACCAAGTGCGGCCTGATCCTGAAGGATGGCCTGCGGCGGTACCAAAAGCTGGACGAGCTCCTCTTCACGCCCACGACCAAGGCCGACCGGGGACATGACGAGGACATCTCCATGGAGGACATGGCCGGCTTAATGGAGGAAAAGCTGGGCCACATCGGACTGCGCATCAACGGCCCCAGGACCGCCGGGCAGGTTCGGGATCTCTCCTTTCGTCTGTACAACCGCGGCCGGCGGCTGGCCGAACGGGCCGGCTTGATTCTGGTGGACACGAAATACGAATTTGGTCTTGACCTGAATGGAAAGCTGTACGTAATTGATGAGATTCACACCCCCGACTCCTCCCGCTATGTGGAGCGCGCTCAGTGGGAGAAACAATGGCCCCTGATTCGAGAACAGATGTCCACCGGCCGCTGGCGGAACGTGGACCGGCTGCTCCGGGAGCGGCCCGATCTGAAGATCCCCGAGCTCTCCAAACAATTGGTCCGGGATGTGCTCCTGGCCAGGGGCTATGATCCCCGGACCGACGCCGGTCCCGGCCTGCGGGACGGCGACATCGTCGAGACGGCAGCGCGATACATCGAGCTCTACGAGCGCCTGACCGGTCGCGAGTTCGATTTCAGCCTGGAATATTCCGATCAACTCGATCTCAACTCCGTCATCGAAAATTTTTCCCGACCCCTCCTGTTCGAATCATGACCCCATCAGCGGGGCCACCATAGGCGGGCTGGCGTCATGATCATCATCGTCGACTGCGGAAGTCAGCTGACCCAAAACATCGCCAGAAGAGTGCGCGAGCTGAGAGTTTTTACCGAGATCGTTCCCTTCCACACCCCGGCCGGGGAAATCTTCCGGGAAAAACCTCAGGGGCTGATCATCTCCGGCGGGCCCTTCAGTGTATACGACCAGGGAGCCCCCCTATATGACAAAGGGCTGCTCACGAGGGGTATCCCGGTTCTGGGCATCTGCTACGGCCAGCAGTCCATCGCCCATTTGCTGGGCGGGACCATCAGGCCCGCCGATAACAGGGAATACGGCCAGGCTATCATCGATATCCTGACCGACAGCCCCCTGCTGGCCGGCCTGCCCGGCCGGAAGCTGCAAGTATGGATGAGCCACGGTGACGTGGTCGAGCGCCTTCCCCGGGGATTCGAGGTCGTGGCCCGGTCCCCCGTCGGTCACGTGGCGGCCATGCAGAGGAACAGCATCTTTGCCGTGCAGTTCCATCCCGAGGTGGATCACACCCGGCACGGCCGTAAGATCCTGGATAACTTCCTGAACATCTGCCGGGCCGACCGCACCTGGAAACCCGAGAAAGAGTATGACCGTATCGTGGCCCGGACAGAGGAGCAAATACGGGGTAAAGTGGGCCTCGGAGGAATCAGCGGCGGGGTGGATTCCTCGACCCTTTCGGTCCTGCTGCACCGCATGGCCGGGCGCGACTACCACCCCATCTTCGTGGACAACGGCCTGCTGCGAGCTGGAGAGCAGGAGGCGGTCCGGGAACGGCTGGAACCGTTCGATCTGAACGTCACCCTGGTCGATGCAGCCGATCGATTCCTGAAACAGCTCGACGGCGTCCCTGATCCCGACGAGAAGCGGCGCCTCATCGGGCATGAGTTCATCGCCGTCTTCGAGGAACAGGCCCGCCGGATCTCCGGAGCCAGCTATCTGGCCCAGGGAACCCTGTACCCCGACGTCATCGAAAGCGTGCCCGTCTATGGAACCTCCTCGCAGATCAAACGGCATCACAACGTGGGCGGACTTCCGGAAGAGATGGACCTGGAGATCGTGGAACCTTTCCGCCATCTGTTCAAGGACGAGGTCCGGGCCATCGCCGAGCACAATCTGGGCATGCCCCGTGAGATCGTCTGGCGGCACCCTTTCCCCGGCCCCGGCCTGGCGGTGCGGATGATCGGGGCGGTCACCGCCGAAAAACTGGCCCTGCTGCGCAAGGCCGATGCCATCTTCATCGAGGAGCTGAAAAAAAGGAACATCTACAGCCGGCTCAGCCAGGCCTTCGCCGTCCTGACCAACGCCCGCTCGGTGGGCGTCATGGGCGACGAGCATACCTATCAGGGCATCGTCGCCCTGCGGGCGGTGACCACCAGCGATTTCATGACCTCCGACTGGTACGATTTCGAGAAGGAAGACCTCACCGCCATGGTCAACCGGATCATCAACGAGGTTCCGGGCGTGAACCGGGTGGTCTATGACGTCAGCCAGAAACCGCCCAGCACCATCGAGTGGGAGTAAGTTCGATGGCCAACCCCAACGTGCTGTCCGAGCGCTATGCCTCCGACCGGATGAACGAGATCTTCTCGGTCAGGGGGAAGATCCTCCTGGAGCGCGAGCTGTGGATCGCCGTGGCCATAGCCCAGAAACAGCTGGGCGTCGATATCCCGGCCCGGGCCATTGCCAGGTATCGATCGGCCCGGGAGCGGATCGACCCGGACCTCATCCGAAAGATCGAGAAGCGCACCCGGCATGACCTGGCCGCCAGGATCGAGGCCTTCAACCGGGCGGCCGGAATGGAGGGCATCATCCACTTAGGGATGACCAGCCGGGACGTCACCGACAACGTCGAGGGCGTTCAGATCCGCCGGGCCGCCGAGCTCATCTTCGGAAAATATGTCTCCGTCCTGCGGCACCTGGTGGACAGAGCCGGAACATATAAGCACCTCTCTGTAATGGCCCGGACCCATCATCAGCCGGCGCAGCCGACCCTGCTGGGCCGCCGGCTGGCCATGTGGGCCGAGGAGCTGTACGAGCACCTGAGGGCTCTCGAATCCTTCATCCGAAACTATCCCCTGCGGGGCCTCAAGGGGCCGGTGGGGACCCGCTCGGACATGATCCGGCTGCTGGGCAGCCGCGACAAGGCGGCTCGTCTGGAGCGGATGGTGGCCCGGGAGCTGGGCTTCAGGCGGGTCCTGAGCGCTCCCGGACAGGTCTATCCCCGGTCGCTGGACTATGCTCTCCTGGCCCATCTGACGGCCCTGGCGTCGGCTCCGGAGAATTTCGCCAAGAGCATCCGGCTGATGGCCGGCGGGGAGCTGATCACCGAGGGATTCGCCGAGGGCCAGGTGGGATCCAGCGCCATGCCTCACAAGATGAACACCCGCAGCGCGGAGCGGATCTGCGCCCTGGCCGAGCTGGTCAAGACCTATGCCGGCGGCGCTTCGCGCCTGGCCGGGGACCAGTGGGAGGAGGGGGATGTGTCCTGTTCGGCCGTCCGGCGGGTCATCGTGCCGGATGCCTGTTACGCCTCCGACGGCCTGTGCGAGACGGCTCTGACCGTCCTCAACCGGATGAGACCCTACCCTGCCGCGATGCGCTTGGAGCTGGACCGGTTTCTGCCCTTCCTGGCCACCACCGAGATCCTGATCCTGGCCGCCGAGAAGGGCATCCCCCGGGACCGGGCCCACCGGATCATCAGGAAACATGCCACCGCCGAGCTCGAGGCCGTGAGAGAGGACGTCCGGCCGCCGCAGCTGGCCGCCCGGCTGGCCCGGGACAGGGCCTTTCGAAAGGCCGGCATCGGCCGGGAGCAGATCGAGGCCATTGAAGAAAAGGTGCGCCATTCGGCCGGCGATGCCGTAAGGCAGATCGGTCAGGTGACCGCAAAGGCCCGCCGGCTGATCCGCAAGTATCCGGCTGAGGCCCGATATGAGCCGGGCGAGATCCTCTAGAAAAAAAGAACAGCAGCTTGAACGTCATACCTTTCCGGGGACAATGAACTCAACCTATGAAAAGAGCGAGGCGAAGGCCTTACGCGACGGTAAAAAGGCCCTGGCGGCGGCGCCCTGGCTGTTCAGCCGGACCGACCCGCGGTCGAGGGGCTTCTTCTTCGAGCTGAAGGAAAACGAAGCCGTCCACCCGGGGTATGCCGCCGTGCACTGCGTCGACGGGGCCGGCACCAAACTGTTCCTCAGCGCCTGGTCGGGCGACTACGGCCTGGCGCCCATCGATGCCGTGGCCATGAACGCCAACGATATGGCCACCGCCATACATGCCCTGCCCGACACCGTGGACCTGTACTTCGCCGTGCAGCAGAGCGTGGAGCAAGAGCACATGGGCGCCATCATGGCCGGCTTCGCCCGCGCTCTCGACCAGATCCGCGTCCCCGGGGCGCCTTTCGAGATCAACTTAGGCAAGATCGAGACGGCCAGCCACGACGAGACAGTGGCCCTGGGCGTTCCCGGAAAGGGCTGGGACGTGGGCGTGTTCATGACCGGGTATATCCCCCGCGACCAGGTCCCGCTGCTGAAACCAAGGCCCGGACACATCATCGTCGGGGTGGCCTCCAGCGGGGCCCACAGCAACGGCTATACGGAGGCCCGCCATGCGCTGCTGACCCCGGAGGTGGAGTCCCGCCGGGAGTGGCGGGACCGCTACCGGGGCCGGTTCGGGCTGAACGATCGTCCCGCCGTGCTGGAGGGCCGGTCCGTTCTGGAGGCGCTGCAGGAGCCCACCCTCATCTACCTGGTGGAGGCCGCTCTGATCGGCCGCCAGCAGGATGACCGCGACATTTACGGGATCAATATCACCGGGAACGGCCTGGCCAACTTCAACCGGGCCGGGCGGGAGGTCCGTTTCGAGATCACCGATCCACTGGAGCCGCTGCCTATTCACCGGCTGCTGGTCCGGGAGGCGGGCTGGAGTCCCCGGGAGGCCTACCGGAAGCAGAATATGGGTCTGGGCTTCGCCTACATCGTGCCGTCGCTGGAGACGGCCGAGGCGGTGGTGCGGCTGATCGCCAAGCGGGGCCGGCACCGGGCCCGGATCATCGGGGAGGTTCGCGCCGGGAAGGGAGAGCAGCCCCGGACGGTTCTGCACAAGCCGTACGAGGGGCCGGCCCTGGAGTTCGCGGGGTACTGAAATCGCTGAAAGGAACGCGAAAATGATCGATGCTCGCTTTAAAAAAATCATCCGGGCCAATACCGGCTGCGCCGTCATCCTGGCCGGTTCGGACAGCGATAGGCCGCATGTCCAGCGGGTGGTCCGGGCGCTGAAGAAGTACGCCATCCCCCACCGGATCCACATCTGCTCGGCCCACAAGCAGCCCGGGCGGCTGGTGGACATCGTCGAGGCTTACAATGCCCTGTCCGGCAGCGTCGCCTTCGTGGCCATCGCCGGGGGCACCGACGCCCTCTCCGGAATGCTCTCCTGGCAGGCCCTGGGACCGGTGATCAGCTGTCCGCCGGATGCGCCCAACGAGAGCTGCCTGACCAATCCGCCAGGGAGCTCCAATGCCGTTGTCGAGTTGCCCGAGAACGTCGCCCGGTTCATTGCCCAGCTCTACGCCGGAGTGAATCCGAAATTCAAGGAGGGCCTGGAACGGGAGAGGGCCAAAAAGCTGGACGACCTCCACAGGGCAGACGGCCGTTACCGAACGGCGAAAAAAGGCGGGTGATCGTTCTGTCCCGAGATCTGTCAGCCCTCCGGAAAATGGCCTATCCCGGCCGGGTTATCATCATCGGCCGGGACCCTGCCGGCGAGCATGATGTGATCATCTACGCCGTCACCGGGCGGAGCCCATCGAGCCGGGCCCGCCGGCTGATTCACGACGGCGACGGGGCGGTTCGCACCGAGGTGACCGACCCTGACCTCATACGGGGCGGGAATGAAAAACTGCTTCTCTATCACTGCCTGCGGCCTTTTCCGGGCGGCCTGGCAGTGAGCAACGGGGCCCAGACCGACCTCATCCGGGAGACGGCCGTGGGCCTGGCCAAAGAGTCCCCGCCTGCATCGGCCGCCGAAATCCTGCGGCAAGCCTTCCAGCAGCCGCACCTCATCTCGGGCGTCGATGTGACCTGCTATGAGCCGGACGCGCCGGCCTATACCCCCCGGATCAGCGGGTGCCTGGCCGGCGACGCGGGACTGGCTATCGTCCGGCGGCTTCCTGGCGGCGATCGCCAACGAGAGTATTTCCCCGTTCCGCTGGAGCCCGGCCGGGGCCGGATGCTGGCCACCTACGGCGGAGAGAACCGCGATCCCCTGCCGGCCTTTGTTGGGGACCCTGTAGAGGTGGGGCTGACCGAGACGACCCCCGGGGAGACCGTTGAGGCCGTCTATCGAGCCCTGGGGCCGAAGGAAACCGTCTCCCGGGCAGCGGACCCGAAAGGCGGCGGAGCGGACCTGCGGGTGGGCGCGGCCGCCCTGTTCCGCCATGTCCGCACCGGCGGGCTGGAAACGGCCGTGATCAATCGAACGGAGGAACCGGGATGAGAGGCACCGACGTCAGCGACATGAGACGGACCTACCGGACGTCCCCGGGCGCGAAGCTCCCCGACCGGCTGGACATCGGCCTGCACAAGGAGCACGATCTGCGCTACGGCGACAATCCCCACCAGCCCGCCGCCGTCTACCGGCTGGCCGGCCACTCCCTGGCCGAGGCGGCCGGGGTCCGGCTGGTTAAATCGGGAAAAGGGGGGCTGTCGGCCACCAACCTGCTGGACGTCTGCGGCGCCCTGGAGATCCTCAAGTTCTTCGAAGGGCCGGCCGTGGCCGTGATGAAGCACGCCTCGCCGTCCGGTTTCGCCCGGCAGCACGGTGATAACGCTCTGGCCGACATCTACCAGCAGGCCCGGGACGTCGATGCCCGCAGCGCCTTCGGCTCGGTGGTGGTAACCAACCGGACGGTGGACCGGCCCGCCGCCGAGGCCATCATGTCCTCCTTCGTGGAGGGGGTGGCCGCCCCGGAATTCGAGGAGGGCACCCTGGCCGTCCTGGAGCGCAAGAAGGACATCCGGGCCATGTGCTTCTCCCATCTGGAGAAACTGCCCAAGTTCAAGGGCGACGATGTGGCCGGGCTCTACGCCCTGAGGGTGCTTCCCGGAGGCCGGGTGATCGCCCAGGCCCCCTATCTGAGCAGCATCCGCGGTCCCGGGGACCTGATCTGCGACCCCCTGGTGACGAAGGATGACCGCATCTACGTGGTCGCCCGCGACCCCATGCCGGGCCAGATGTCCGATCTGCTGACCGCCTGGTATGTCAACATCGGGATCAGCAGCAACAGCGTCGTCTTCGTCAGAGACGGCGTCACGGTGGCCATCGGCTCCGGAGGGCGGGAACGCGTGGGGGCCGTGGAGGAGGCCATCTCACGAGCCTACCAGAAAGCCCTGGACCGGAAGCGGTCGGCCCGGGACGACGACCATTTCTCCTGGACACCGGGAGACCAGAGCTGGGAACAGATGCGCAGCGATCTGGGCCGACGGCCCCTTCAGGGAGCGGTGATGTCGTCCGATGGATTCTTCCCTTTCCGTGATTCCATCGACACAGCCGCCGACGAGGGCGTCTCGGCCGTCGTCCAGCCGGGCGGCTCTCGCCGGGACTGGGAGGTCATCGAGGCGGTCAACGAACACGACATGGCCATGGCGTTCACCCTGGAACGATGTTTTCGTCACTGAACGAGGTGTGACCGATGGCAAAAAAAGTGATCCTCGAGCCCGGCAGGACCTTCAGCGAGTTCAGCCTGCTGACCGAGCGCACCAGACAGAAGGACAAGATCTCGGATGTCAGCCTGCAGACGGAGCTGGCCGAAAACCTGACCCTTCGGCTGCCCCTGCTGAGCGCGGCCATGACCTCGGTAACCGGACACGAGATGGCCCTGGCACTGGGAAAGGAGGGGGGGCTGGGGATCCTGCCGGCCCGCCTGCCGATCGAAGAACAGGCCGAGATCGTTCGCCGGATCAAGAAATATGAGATGGGCTTCGTCGAGGATCCGGTGACCGCCCGCAAGGAGGCCACCATCGAGGAGGTTTTACGGCTGGTGGAACAGTACGGCCACTCCAAGATCCCGATCGTGGACCGAAACAACATCTTTCAGGGGATGTTTATCCAGCAGCACTACTGGGAGGCCGAGGCCGCTCCCCAGGATAAGGTGTCGGCCGTCATGATCCCCTTCGGCTCCGGACAGGTTCCCCACTGCGGCGATCCGGATATCACCGTGGACCAGGCCAAGAAACTTCTCAAGTCCGGCGGACAGCGCTATCTGGTGGTCCTGGACGATCATCATCGCCTGGTCAAGATCGCCTTTCAGAAAGACGTCGAAAGAGTCAAGGTGGGCTCGGCCATCACCACCTATCGGGGCTGGCAGGACCGGGCCCGGGCCAACGTGGAAGCCGGCTCCGATCTGATCGTGGTGGACACCTCCGATGCGTACAGCGATTTCGCCGGCGACCTGATCGGCGAGTACACCGATATGAAGCTGAACACGCCGCTGTGCGTCGGCAACGTGATCACCTACGAAGGAGCCCTGTTTCTCATGGAGCGGGGGGCCGATGCGGTCAAGGTGGGCATGTCCTCCGGCTCCATTTGCACCACCCAGCGGGAAAAGGCCACCGGGCGGGCGCCCATGACGGCCCTGCTGGAGTCCGACCGTGCCCGGCAGGACTATCAAAAAACATCCGGCCGTTATGTCCCGGTGATCATGGACGGCGGCATCACCGGCTCGGCCGACCTGATCATCGCCCTGACGGTGGCCGATGCGGCCATGATGGGTTTCTATTTCAACCGCTTCTTCGAGTCGGCCGGCGAGAAACTGGACCGCGGCGGCAAGGTCACCCGGGACGAGCGGGAGATGACCAGCGTGGCCACCTGGGGAGAGGGCTCCTCCCGGGCGCAGAACCTGGACCGTTACGGCCACGCCACCCGAAAGACCTTCTTCGAGGAAGGGATCGAGGGCCGGGTGCCCTACCTGGGCCGGCTGAAGCCGGTCTTAAAGAAGGACATGATGAAGGTCCGGGCCGCCCTGAGCAACGCCGGCTGTCTCAATCTGGAGGATTTCCGCCGCCGGGCTGTGATCGAGCTGAACTCTCCCCTGGGCGGCCGGATCGTCCGCGCTCCACACGATGTCAGAGAAAAGGAATGATCCATGTGCGGCATCGTCGGCATCATCGGCAACCGGCCGGTCAGCGAGGATGTGGTCAGAGGACTCCACGCCCTGCAGCACCGCGGCATCCAATCTTCCGGCCTGATCAGCTACAATTCCGCGGCCCAGCGGTTCAGCTATCCCATCCGGGGAGCCGGTTCCAGCATGGAGGTGTTTCGTCACGTCCGGCTGAGCGCCGGAGACAACCTGGCCATCGGACACAACCGCTACGCCACCTCGGGTGACGACCCCTCCAAGGACGCCCAGCCGATATACATTCAGCGGCCCGGCCTGGCCCTGGCTCACAACGGTCAAATCGCCAACTATATGCCGCTCCGGGAGCGTCTCGAGCAGCATGGCCTGTACTCCTTCTACACCAACTGTGACGCCGAGGCGCTGCTCTTCGCTCTGGCCGAGAACCTCACCCAGATGCGCTCCGAGCGGGCCGCGGACACGCCCACCTTCGTGCGGCACAAGTTGTTTCCCGCCCTGCGCAAGACCATGGATCGCCGCTCGAAGTATTCGGTCATCGGGGCCTTCTCGAGCGTGCTCATCGTGGCCAACCACGGCCTGCTGGCCTTCAAGGATCCTCACGGGGTACGGCCGCTGAACTTCGCCCGCAAGAAGGACGGCCGCTCCATTCAGTACGCTTTTGCCTCGGAGACCACCGCCTTCCATTTTCTGAGAGGGTTCCGCGACTTTCACGAGCTCGGTCCCGGCGAGGCCGTGTTCGTGGACCTCGACCTGAGAGTTTATCGTGAGCAGATCAAAGCGCAGGATGAAAAGTTTTGTCCCTTCGAGATCGTCTACTTCGCCCAGGTGGACTCCGAGCTGCAGGCGCCGGCGGAGCCCGCGGCGATCGCAATCCC
>CAZOYL010000034.1:15696-22008 GCA_964584035.1 uncultured Gemmatimonadota bacterium
CAGAAGGTCTATGACGCCCGCTATCGCCTGGGACAGTCCCTGGCGGCCTTCTTCTCGGAGCTTAACGATCGTGTGGACGCCGTCATGCCGGTGCCCAAGTCGCCCATCCCGGCGGCCATCGCTCTGGCCCAGGCGTGGGGAAAACCATACGGCGGCGTCACCCCGCGGCCCTCGCATACCCCCATACGGGCCTTCCAGCAGGAGGCCAATTGCCGCAAGCAGCACATCGATGACAAGCTCATCTTCATCCGCTCCCACATCAACAAACGGCGCATCGGCCTGGTGGACGACAGCGTGGTCCGCGGCGAGACATCCAAAGAGGTGGTCTCCCGCCTCTACGATCTGGGAGCCAAAGAGGTTCACCTGTTCCTCACCTATCCTCCCTATATCGGCATCTGCGCCGGCGGTATCGACACACCCCTGCAGGAAGAGCTGCTCCTCAAGGGCGATTCCCCCGCCGACATCCGCCGGGCCAGGGACTTCATCGGAGCAACCACGCTGAACTATCTTCCCGTCGATGAGATGCTCTCGGCCGTCAACCTGACCCGGGAGACGGCCTGTCTGGGCTGTACCCGGCGGCAGTATCCCTACGACATGAGTGACTACGGCCGATTCCAGAACCTCCTCAAAGAACATCGCTTAAAAAGACAAAATGGCTGCTGATCGGATAGAGATCAGATCGCGTATCGTCGATGCCCGGGCCCGGGTTCGCCAGCGGTATCTGGAGGGTCTGGTACTGGCCGGCCGGATCGAGGGGGTCGATATCGTCGACGTCTACACCTGCGACGCCGACCTCGGCGGGGCCCGGCTGCAGAGGCTGGCCGAGGCGCTGGCCGACCCCGTCACCCAGCGGGCCGCGGTGAATCAGGCACTGATGCCCGAAGATTTCGACTGGGCCGTCGAGGTGGGCTTTCTGCCCGGTGTGACCGACAACGTCGGCCACACCGCCCGGGAGATGCTCTGTGATCTTTTCAGGAAAACGCTTCCCCCGGCACAGGGCGTTTACAGCTCACAGGTGACCTTCCTTCGGGGCAAGCTCTCACGGGATGAGGTCGAAACCATCGCCTCAGGTTTGGCCAACCGGCTGATTCACAGCGTGCGCATCAAGAGCCGCCAGGAGCTGGTCGGGGACGGCGGCATGGGCGTGGTCGTGCCCCATGTCCGCCTGCGGTCCCACCCCGCGGCCGATACGGTGCCCATCCTGGAGGCCGGCGACGGGGAGCTGGCCGTCATCGGCAAGTTAGGCATCGCCGATCCGGACGGAAGCCGCCGGGGACCCCTGGCCCTGGACCTGACCTGCATGAAGGCCATCCAGGCGTATTTCCGCCGGCAGGGCCGCGATCCCACCGACGTGGAGATGGAGTCGATCGCCCAGACCTGGTCGGAGCACTGCAAGCACACCATCTTCGCCGATCCCCTGGACGAGCTGGCCGAGGGCCTCTTTCGAACCTATATCCGCGGCGCCACCGAGGCCGTCCGGCGTCAGAGGGGCGCCGGCGACATCTGCGTGTCCGTGTTCGGGGACAACTCCGGTGCCATCCTGTTCGACGACGACCACCTGGTGACCCACAAGGTCGAGACACACAACAGCCCCTCGGCCCTGGACCCGTTCGGCGGGGCCATCACCGGCATCGTCGGCGTCAACCGCGACACCATCGGATTCGGCCTGGGCGCCAAGCCGGTGGTCAACATCTACGGTTACTGCTTCGCAGACCCGGCGGAAAACAGGGCCCTCTACAGGGGCCCGGACTTCACCCGGAAGATGCTCTCCCCCCGGATGATCCTGGATGGCGTGGTCCACGGGGTCAACGTGGGCGGGAACAACTCCGGCATCCCCACCCCCCAGGGGTTCCTGTTCTTCCACCCCAGCTACCGGGGCAAGCCCCTGGTGTTCGTCGGGACCATCGGGCTGATCCCGCGCCGCAGCGCCGGCCGGCCGTCTCACCGGAAACAGGCCCGGCCGGGTGACCTGATCGTCATGGCCGGCGGCCGGGTGGGCAAGGACGGCATCCACGGGGCCACCTTCTCCTCGGAAGCCATGGACGCCGGCAGCCCGGCCGCAGCGGTCCAGATCGGCGATCCCATCACTCAGAAAAAGCTGTCCGACGCCATCGTCAAGGAGGCCCGCGATCAGGGGCTGTATCACAGCATCACCGACAACGGCGCCGGGGGGCTGTCCTGCTCGGTGGCCGAGATGGCCCGGGAATGCGGCGGATGCCGGGTGGAGCTGGACCGGGTGCCCCTGAAGTACCCCGGGCTGGCCCCCTGGGAGATGTGGTGCTCCGAGTCCCAGGAGCGGATGACGCTGGCGGTGCCCCCGGAGCGGTGGGACACCCTTCATGACCTGCTGGAGCGCCGGGGCGTGGAGGCCACCGTCATCGGCCGATTCACCGACTCGGGCCGCTGTGAGGTGCAGCAGTGCGGCCGGACGGTGATGGACCTGGACATGACCTTCCTTCATGAGGGTCTGCCGCCGGAGCCCCGAAGGACCGAGGAGGTCCGCTCCTCTCACCCGGAGCCGAAGATCCCTCCCCGGGACGATCTCACCGGGACCTTCCTGTCCCTGCTGGGCCGCCCCAACATCGCCGGCCACGGCTTCGTCTCCCGGCAGTACGATCACGAGGTCCAGGGCGGCTCGGTGGTCAAGCCCCTGCAGGGGCGCGGGCAGGTAAGCGGCGATGCCACCGTCACCCGCCCGTTGCTGACCTCGCCCAGGGGGATCGCCATCTCCCAGGGCCTGTATCCCACCTACGGCCAGATCGACGCCTACCACATGGCCGCCTGCGCCATCGACACGGCCATCCGCGGGGCGATCTGCGTGGGTGCCGACCCGGACCGGCTGGCCCTGTTAGACAACTTCTGCTGGTGCAGCTCCGATGAGCCGGAACGGCTGGGACAGCTCAAGCGGGCCGCCCGGGCCTGCTACGACTACGCGGTGGCCTTCGGGGCGCCCTTCATCTCCGGCAAGGACAGCATGTTCAACGACTTCAAGGGCTACGACGAGAATGGCCGAACGATCACCATCTCGGTCCTGCCGACCCTGCTGATCTCCTCCATCGGGGTCATGGAGGAGGCCTCGCTGGCCGTCACCCTGGACGCCAAGTTCCCCGGCGACCTGGTCTATGTCCTGGGAGAGACCTTCGAGGAGCTGGGGGGATCGGAATACTACTCGATGTGGGGGGAAAAGCGGGGTGAGACCGTTATCGGGAACGCCGTGCCCCGCGTGGATGCGGAGAAAAACCTGCGACTCTATCGAGCTTACTTCCAATGCGTCCGGGAGGGGCTGATCGCCTCGGCCCAGAGCGTCTACCGTGGCGGACTGGCCGCGGCCCTGGCCAGGACGGCCCTGGGCGGGATGCTGGGGCTGGAGGTTAATCTGGCTGAGCTGCAGGGAGGGAATCCGCCGGAAAGCGTCTCAGCGAATGGTGATGCCCGGCGCGAAGCCAACGCATCCGGCGGGGATTCTGCCGAAGCCGATGCGCCCGGCGAGAACTCTGCACCGGCTGATATACCCGGCCAAGCCTCACCCGCTGCCGTCTCCCGCGACGACTTCGCCCTGTTCTCCGAGAGCCAGGGGCGGATAGTGGTCACCGTGGCCCCGGGGAACAAGGCCGCCTTCGAGAAGGGGATGAAGGGCCTTCCTTGCGTCTGTATCGGAACGATCGCCGCGGACGAAGACATCACCATCCGGGGCCTGACGGGTAAAACCATCGTGGAGACGGCCGTGGGACCGGCCCTGGGTGCTTACCGCTCCACCTTTCAGGGATACTGACCATGGCACAGCCCAAAGCCATCGTTCTGGGCGGATACGGCATCAACTGCGAGGAAGAAACGGCTCACGCCTTCCGTCTGGCCGGCGCCGAGACAGCTATCGTGCACATCAACAATCTGATCGACGGCGTCGGCGATCTGGCCGAGTTTCAGATCCTGGCCTTCCCCGGCGGCTTCTCCTACGGTGACGACACCGGCTCGGGAAACGCCTTCGCCCATCGGGTCAGGAACCATCTGTGGGAAAAGCTGCTAACTTTCATCCAAGAGGATCATCTGGTCATCGGGATCTGCAACGGATTCCAGATCATGGTCCATCTGGGACTGCTGCCGGCCCTCGGGGGCGATTACGGATACCGCCAGGTGGCTCTGATCCACAACACATCGGCCCGCTACCTGTGCCGCTGGGTGGATCTCCGGGTCCATGGCGATAGCCCCTGGCTCAAGGGGATGGACATGGTCTCGCTGCCCGTCGCCCATGGAGAGGGAAATTTCTACGCTCCGGCGGATATCCTGCCGCCCCTTGAGGATGCCGGCCAGGTAGCCCTGACCTATGCCGCCGGCGAGATCTGTGCGCACCTGAATCTGGAGCCCAATCCCAACGGCTCGGCGGCCGACATCGCCGGCATCACCGACCCCTCCGGACGGCTTCTGGGCCTGATGCCCCATCCGGAACGGGCCGTCGCTTTCACCCATCTGCCGCACTGGACGTGGCTGCGGGAGAAGTATCGCCGGGAGGAACAAAAAACCCCGGGATGCGGCCCCGGGCTGAAGATCTTCGAGAATGCGGTGGACTATTTTCGGTGACGGTCAATGCCTTTCCCCTACAGCCACCCAGCCCCCCGATACCACTTCACCGTCTCACGCATTCCCTCCTCGAGAGAGACGGCGGGCTGATAGCCCAGCTCCGCGGCGGCCTTGCTCCAGTCGCAGGTCCAGCACATCTGGGTCATCTCGCGGGCCTTGCGGCGGTCCAGGAGGGGAGCTTCCCGGAACAGAGGAGCCAGAGCCTCGTTCAGGGCTGCCAGGGCGTGCAGCGCGAACAGGGGGATCCGAACCTTCATCGTTCGCACGCCCAGAGCCCCGGCCATGATCCCGGTCAGTTCGTTCCAGGTGATCTCTCCCCCGGAGATGAAATAGCTCTGTCCCGCCGACAGGTCCGACTCCCCGGCCAGGATGATCCCCGAGGCCGCATCCCGGACATGACAGATGCTCAGGCGCCGCTCCCGGAGGCCCAGCAGCGGCCGGAGATGTTTTTTCAGGATACGGAAATAGCTCAGAAAGTCCACATCCCGGGGTCCATAGATGGCCGGCGGACGGACGATGACAATGGGCAAGCGGTCCATGAAACCGGCGGCGGCCTGCTCGGCCATCAGCTTGCTCCGGCCATAGTCGCTGACCGGCCGGCAAGGGTCGGTCTCCCGGGACAGGCGCCCCTCCCCTGCGGGACCGGCGGCGGCCTGGCTGCTGACCAGGATGAACTTCTCCACACCCGGGCCGTGCTCCAGGCAGGCCGACAACAGGTTGACGGTACCCTGGTGGTTGACCCGACGGTAGTTTTCCGGCTGGCGGGCTTTAGTCACCCCGGCGGCATGATAGATCGCCCGGACGCCCCTGACAGCCGCCGGCAGGGTGGCCGGATCGGTCACCTCTCCGTAAGCCAGCTCCACATCGAGGCCCTCCAGCCAGCGGAGATCGCTGGTCCGGCGGACCAGCCCGCGGACCCGATAGCCTCTCTGGAGCAGTCCCTCCACCAGATGGCTGCCCAAAAATCCGTTGGCGCCGGTCACCAGCACCTTGATGGAGTCCGGCCTCTCATCGATCATTCAGGAAATCCCTTGACAACTTCCGACGAAGGTGATATTATAACTCCAACTTTCCATCTGATAGCTGTGCAACTATATCATCATCGACCTTAAATTGCAAGGAATAATTGCCCCACTTGGGGGGAGCCTTATGGACATTTTCGATAAGTGCCATCATTACAAAGCGGCCAAATTCGCCCGAAAGAAAGGCTATTACCCGTATTTCATGCCGATCGACTCAGGACAGGGCTCCGAGGTCACCTCCCGGGGCAGAAACCTCATCATGATCGGCTCCAACAACTACCTGGGCCTGGTCTCTCATCCGGCGGTGATATCGGCGGCCCGTGAGGCCCTGGAGAAGTATGGCGCCGGCTGCACCGGCTCGCGGTTTCTCAACGGCACCCTGGACATCCACGAGAAACTCGAGGATGAGCTGGCCGATTTCATGCACAAGAAATCCGCCCTGGTGATGAGCACCGGGTTTCAGACCAACCTGGCCACCATCTCCTGCCTGGTGAACAAGGGCGACGTGGTCATCACCGACCGGGCCGACCATGCCAGCATCGTCGATGGCTGCCGGCTGGGCTTCGGCAAGGTCGTCAAATACCGCCACAACGACATGGACGATCTGGAACGGGTGTTGAAGAACATCGGCGACGGCCCCGGCAAGCTGATCGTCACCGACGGGGTGTTCAGCATGGAGGGGGACATCGCCGACCTGCCCCGGATCGTGGAGCTG
>CAZOYL010000035.1:0-2861 GCA_964584035.1 uncultured Gemmatimonadota bacterium
CTGATGCTGTTCCAGATAACGGTCCAACAGATACATCGACAGCGGGCTGTGGGCCACCACGGCCTGGCATCTGCGATCGGTGATGGCCTCCACCGTGCGTTTCAGGATCTGCTCGTGAAGCTCCGGATGGACAGCCGCCAGAAAAAGAGAGCCCCCGCAACCCTGATCATCTGAAAGCAAAACCGGCTCCAGATCCGGCACCTGGTTCAACAATCCCATCGCACCGTCGGCCGAACGCCCCAGACCCTGCGGCGGCAGATAGCCGACCCTGGCGGAGACCGGCGCCCACGGCTTCGGCAGAGCCCCATCTCGAACCAGGCGGTTCAAAAAATCGCCCAGCTCATAGACCGGCACCGGAAAACCGGTCAGCCCCAGGATCTCCCCGATATAGCGGCCCATCATACGCTGCCCGGCGGAACAGCCGGTGACGATAGCATCGATCTCCAGCTGCTCGAAGGCCCTGATATTTTCGTTGGCCAGCTGGCGAGCCATGGCCCCATCGCCGGCCTCCAGAAAGGGATATCCGCAGCAGAAAGACTGTTCCGGCACCACGGCCCGGACCCCCGAGCTGCGGAAGAGGGCGAAGATGGGCTGCCATAGCTGGGGCCAGAGCAGATCGGCGCAGCCCGGGAAATAGGCCACCTGTATCCGGGCCCGGGCCGGTTCGACCGTCCGGGGCAGGCCGGCCGCATCGGGATGGTCGGCCCGGTGCAATAGATCCCCGTCCGGCCGTCCGGACAGGAGTGCCAGAGCAGCGGCCAGAGGCCGTTCCGGGCGCGAATGGAGAACCTGCAGATAGCGGGCCCAGCGCATCAGCGCGGCATCTGCCGGCTTCGTCTCCGGCCGGTCGAGCTTCAGGGCGGCAGCCAGCTCGCAGCGGGCCCGCAGAACCACCTCGGTGACAGCCACGTCGGCCGGGCAGACGGTCTCGCAGGCACCGCAGACCAGACAGCGCGACAGCAGGTGGGCCAGACGCTCGCCGGGGGGCAGATCGCCTCCGGAGAGGGCGGCGACCAGCTGCAGCTTGGCCCGGGCCACGGCCGGCTCCCGGCCGTCCTGTAAAAAGACCGGGCACACGGCCCGGCACAGTCCGCAGCGAAAGCACTGGTCGACTAAATCTTTGAGGGGTTTGCGATGCCAGGTCACCATCGGTTCCCGGAAATGATCCTGGAGAATACTAGGCCCCGCAGCATTTCTTGTATTTCTTGCCGCTGCCGCAGGGGCAGGGATCGTTGCGGCCCACCTTCTGGGCCGCCCGGACCGGTTTTCGCCTGCCGCCCCGGGAGGCCTCCACCTGAACGGGATCGGGGGCCACATCCGGGGAGAGTGACCCAGCCGCTGCGCCGGAAACGTGCGCCATCTCGGGAACCGGCGGCCGATAGGCCCTCTGCTGCTCCGGCCGGGGTGGTCCCTCCTGATTCCGGGGCGCCACCTGGGCGCGGAAGATCAGCTCCACCGTCTCCTCGTCGATATGCTCCAGCATCTCCCGGAAGGTTTCGAAACCCTCCTTCTTATATTCGAACAGGGGGTCCTTCTGCCCGTAAGCCCGCAGGCCGATGCCCTCCTTGATGCGGTCCATATCATAAAGGTGCTCCTTCCAGCGCTCATCGATCACCCGCAGAGCGGCAAACCGCTCCAGCTGGCGCATCATCTCGCTGCCCAGCATCTCTTCCTTATGCCGGTAAGCCTTCCCGACGCCGTCCCGGACCAGCTCGATCAGTTTCTCCTGGGTCAGCTGGGCGATGACCTCCGGGGTAAAGGTGATGTCCATGAAGAAACTGCGGCCCAGCGCTTCCTGAAGGCCGGTCAGGTCCCACTGGGCGGCCATCATCGAAGCATCGGTGTGGGCCAGCACTTTGGCCTCGGCCACCTTGGACAGCATCTCCATGATCTCCGGCTGGAGATCCTCGCCCTCCAGGGCGTGCAGGCGGCGATCGTAGACCACCTCCCGCTGCTGGTTCATGACATCGTCGTATTCTAAAAGATGTTTCCGGATGGCGAAGTTCTGCGCCTCGACCCTTTTCTGGGCCCGCTCGATGGCCCGGGTGACCATGGAATGCTGGATAACCTCACCTTCCTCGACGCCCAGCTTGTCCATCACGGTGGCGATTCGGTCGGAGCCGAACAGGCGCATGAGATCGTCCTCCAGGGAGAGAAAGAAGCGCGTCGCTCCGGGATCTCCCTGCCGGCCGCAGCGCCCCCTCAGCTGCCGGTCGATGCGCCGGGCCTCGTGGCGCTCGGTGCCCAGAATATGCAGCCCCCCCTCGGCCCAGTCCCGGCCCTTGATGTGGCTGATCTCCTCGGCCCGGATGCGGGCGTCGCGGGGCGCGGCCAGAGCATGAGGCACGATAACGGCCTCTCCCGGCGAAAGGCCATCGCCCGAGAGGAGCCACTGCCGCTTCTCGTCCTCGCTCTGCGGAATGCGGAACGAAACGCCCTGACCGGACAGGACCTCCCGGACGGCCTCCAGATGCTCGTCGGGGATCTCGTGAAGGGCGACCCGTTTCCCGGCGGCCGTTTTGGATCTGACCGCCTCGGCCAGCGAGCCGATCTGTTCCGGCGAGAAGCGGATGACGCCCGGTCCCAGTTTGATGTCGGTGCCCCGGCCGGCCATGTTGGTGGCGATAGTGACCACGCCGGGCTGGCCGGCCCGGGTGACGATCTCGGCCTCCTGCTGGTGATACTTGGCGTTCAGGACGGAATGAGCGATCCCCTTGCGTTTAAGCATGCGGCTGAGCGTTTCGGAAACCTCCACCGAGACGGTCCCCACCAGGATGGGCAATCCCTCGCTGTGGAGGCGGACGATCTCTTCGATGATGGCGTTGAACTTCTCCCGCCGGGTGCGGTAGATGAGGTCATCC
>CAZOYL010000035.1:2871-3793 GCA_964584035.1 uncultured Gemmatimonadota bacterium
CTTGTAGATCTCGAAAAACTCCCCCTCCTCGGTCTCGGCGGTGCCGGTCATGCCGGCCAGCTTATCATACAGGCGGAAGAAGTTCTGCAGGGTGACGGTGGCCAGGGTCTGGGTCTCACGCTCGATCTGCACCCCCTCCTTGGCCTCGATGGCCTGGTGCAGCCCGTCGCTGTATCGCCGCCCGGCCATCAGCCGGCCGGTGAACTCGTCGACGAGCAGCACCTTGCCATCGCTGAGCACATAGTCGACGTCCTTTTCGAAAAGGGTGTAGGCCTTCAGAAGCTGGCTGATGTTGTGAAGCTTCTCGCTCTTCTCCCCGTATTCCCGCAGGAAACGCTCTCTTTTCTTCTCCCTCTCCTCCGCGGACAGCGAGTCGTCACCGTCGATGGCCTGCAGTCCCTCGCTGAGATCGGGCATGGTGAACAGTTTCTGATCCTGAGGAGAGAGCAGCTTACGCCCATTCTCCTGGAGGTCGACCGTGTTGCTGTGCTCATCGATGGCATAGTAGAGCTGCTCGTCGATATCCCCGATGCGCTTGTCCCGGAGGTGATCCAGCTCCACCCGGGTGATCAGCTTTTTGACGCCGGGCTCCTGCATCAGCTTCATCAGTTTCTTGTTCTTGGGATTTCCTCTCTGGGCGGTCAGCAGATTGATCCCGGCCCGGTACTCATCCTCCTCACTCAGCAATCGCTCCCCGTCGGCCACCAGCTTGTTGACCAGCGGTATCTGCCGGCGATAGAGCTGCTCGACCTTGGGCTTCATTTCCCCGAACCGGTGGGTCGACTGGGCCACCGGCCCGGAGATGATCAGCGGGGTTCGGGCCTCGTCGATGAGGACGCTGTCCACCTCGTCGATGATGGCATAATGATGGCCGTGCTGAACCCGGTCGTCGATGCGCACGGCCATGTTGTCGCGCAGATAG
>CAZOYL010000035.1:3803-20271 GCA_964584035.1 uncultured Gemmatimonadota bacterium
CCCGAACTCGTTGTTGGTTCCGTAGGTGATGTCGGCCCCATAGGCCTGTTTCCGTCTGGGCGGGTCCATCTCGTTCTGAATGACGTCCACCGTGAGGCCCAGAAACTCATAGATCGGCCCCATCCACTCGCGGTCCCTTCGGGCGAGGTAATCGTTGACGGTCACCAGATGGGCGCCCTTTCCTTCCAGGGCGTTGAGATACAACGGCATGGTCGCCACCAGCGTTTTCCCCTCGCCGGTGCCCATCTCGGCGATCTTGCCCTGATGCAGGACGATGGCCCCGATGAGCTGCACGTCGAAGGGAACCATCTCCCAGGTCACCTGCTGGCCGACCACATCCCAGCTTTTCCCCAGGAGCCGGCGGCAGGTCTCCTTGACCGCGGCGAAAGCCTCCGGAAGCAGGTCGTCGACCGTCTCGCCGGCCTCCAACCGGGATCGGAACTCGCCGGTCTTGGCCTGCAGCCGGTCGTCACTGAGCTCTCGAAATTCCTTGACCCGGCTATTGATCTGATCCACCAGCGGCAGGACTTTATTGACATCCCGCTGGTGCTTATCGCCGAAAATACCCGTGATGATCTTGTGGAACAACGACATCACCTCGTTGGTTGGATACCGGAAGGACTCAAGGAATGGCTTGATTTCAAGATAGAGAAAAAGGCCGGATACGGCAAGTGAAAAATGGATCCCTGATCAACGCTCCCCAATACAAGAGAAAACCCGCCCAGGGGGAGTCGAGCGGGTTTTCTACGGGTTATTTCTAACGCTTTATGTAAAGTCGTCAGACTTTAACCACATTCGCAGCCTGCAGTCCTTTTTCACCCTGCACGATGTCGAACTCGACCTCCTGGCCCTCCACGAGGGTCTTGAAGCCTTCTTCCTTTATGGCGGTGAAATGAACGAACACATCCTGCGAGTCGTCTTCCGGTTTAATGAATCCGAAGCCCTTGTTCTCATTAAACCATTTCACTGTACCTCTGGCCATACTTTTTACAACCCTCCTTTACGAAAAAATGTAGAGCCCCATTGCTCTCGAGCCAAATATATTTTCTCAAACGACCATTGTCAATACGAATTTCAACTATTTCCCCTCGATTCTTTCCTGGGTCGGAACAGGCCGCCAGTAAAGGTGTTACAGGAACCTCCGGCCGGCGGCCGCGATGAGAAGTTAAAAATCCACCAGGGCCGATAGGCGGTGACTGTTGTCCAGCTCGTCATGCCCCAAAAAGGCATAATCCACGCCCCAGCCGCCAATCCGCAGGCTGGCCCCGGCCGAAAACCGCTCCGGTTGAAGTCCGGCGCGCACCGATAGCCGCCCCCGGTACCAGTACTCCAGACCGGCCCGGGGATCGAAGCTGACGCCCCCGGCAGAAACCCAGGCAGCATACTCTCGTCCTTCAAAGCGGGTTTCAACATCCACCGCCAGGCGAAGGTCACCCCGCAGGGGGGGCAGCGAGAGAATGCCGACCGATCCCACCGTGATCATGGGCAGCAGATAATCCTTCTGTCCGGAGTTCCAGGCCACCGGCGTGGTGGTCAGGTCGGACACCCGGGCGCCCAGGTGCAGCCACGGCCTCGGGCGGTATTGCAGGCCGGCATCGGCGCCCAGGCCGAAGGCGGCGTCAGCGCCCACCTTCTTGTAGATCAATTTGGCGCTGCCGCCCAAACGCCACCTCGGTGATGCCTGCCGGGCGTATGAAAAAAACAGGGCGTACTCGGCATCGCTGACCTCCTTGACCAGGCGGGGCCTGTGGGTCTGTGGATCCCACTCGGTGTACGGGATGTCATCCACGCCCAGACGCATCAGCCCCATTCCCAGGGCGCTTCCGGCCAGGCCCAGCGGCCAGACCAGTCCGGCATAGTCCTGGATGACCAGTCCTCCGAAACTCTCGGCGTGCATGAGCATCAGCTGGCGGCGAGACAATCCGGCCAGCCCCGAGGGATTCCAGTACACGGCGCTGGCATCGTCGCTGATAGCCACATAGGCGCCGCCCATGCCCATGGGCCGGGCGCCGACGCCCAGACCGAGGAACTCGCCGGCATACTTGGAGATAGCCATAGAGGGCTGGTATCGGACGGCCACCAGGACCAGACATATACAGAGGCCCCCGGATATGGTTTTCAGAAGTCTCATGACATCAAAATACCGGTATCCGGGGGCCGGAGTCAAGCCTTTTTATTCGCTAGCCCTCTATCAGCTTGGGTGTGATCTCCACGATCAGGTCGGTCTTCTTGCTATTGATATAGGTATGCTGGAACAGCTTTCCGAGAATGGGAATATGGCCCAGGATGGGCAATTTGGTGATCTGCGTGGTTTTTTCCTCATTGAGCAACCCGGCAATGATGATCGTCTCGCCGTCCTTGACCCTGACCATGGTGCTGGCCTTGCGGGTCTTGACCCAGGGAATCTCATCGTTGGGACCGACGAATCCGATGATGGAGCTGACCTCCGGCTCCACGATGGTGGTGATATAGCCATCTTCGCTGACGTGCGGCGTGATGTTCAATTTGATGCCCACCTTCTCCTTTTCGATCTTGGCCTGCTCGGTGACGCCGGCGGCTCCGGCCGCATAGGTGGTCACCACGTAGGGCACGATATCGCCGATATGGATGGTTGCAGGGCGGTTGTTCATAGTGGCCAGCTTGGTGTCAGCCAACAGCCTGGCTTTTCCATCGCTGATCAGGAAATCGAGGACCACCTCGAAGGCCTTCAATTGCCGGCTGAGGGTCGATTTGGTCAGGTCCCGGATCTCGTAGGGCATCTTTTCCGGCAGAGAATTCGGATCATTGGGATCCGGCTCTCCCTCGGTGATGATGTTGGTGACGGAATTCAATTTATCCCAATCGATGCCCATTTTAATGACGTCGTCCACCGAAACCTCCACCAATTTGGCCTGTAGCATGATCTGAACGGCTGGTTTGTCGATCTCCGCGATGACGTCCAGAATTTCTCCCTTGACCCGCGGGCCGGCGACGATGATGAGCTGATTGCCGCCCACGTCGGCATTCACGAAGGGGGCCAGATTCTGTAAAACCCCCATGATCTCATTGGCATCGGCATAGTTTAATTTCACCACAAATGCTTGCAGACTGGATTCTTCCCCGAGTTTCTCGGGATCTACCACCAGTATGGAGCTGCCGATCTTCTCATAACCCAGTCCGGCCGCCTTGACCACCAGATCGAAGGCCTCTTCCACGGGCACATCGATAACCCGGATAGAGATCCTCCGCCCCTCGACGCTGGGACCGGTGACGATGTTCCAGCCGCTTTTTTCGGTCAGGATCTGAAAGACGGACGTCAGAGAGGCATTGTCGGCCTCCAGAGTCACCAGATTCTCCTGCCCGGCATAGAGCTCCACCTGGGCACGGGCGGGGCCGGTCAGTGCCGTCACAAGTATCAGTGAGCACAGCACGGCGCTCAAGATGACCGGGCGCGCCAGTTCATTCATCGATCTCACATTCACGGACATCATATCCGCCTCCTGATTAAGAGTGTGTCATCAGTCGATGATGACGATATTCCCGTTCTTCAGTATATGGACGCCACGCTCGTCGATGGCGATCACCTTATGCCCTTCCAGCAGACTGCCCACCTTGACTTCCAGACTCTTATCGCCAACCTCGACGATGGCCGCCGGATTTCGGTCCAGGATCAGGCCGGCCAGCCGCATCCTGGTCTCCCTGGATTTTTGTCCGGATACAGGGGTTTGAATTGGCGCCACCGGCTTGGCGGATTTTTTCTCCTTCACGACCCGAAAAGGATCGCGGGCATCGGAGCAGGCGAGGGTGGTGTCGATTTCGACCATCATGGTTCTCTCCAGATCACGAAGCAATCGCTCCAGCGTTCCCGGATTCTGATCGGTGGTCAGCAGAGTCATCCGGCTGGACGCAGCGGCCATGCTGCTCAGAGATCGAAATCCACAATACAGCAAGGCGGCGATCAGTCCGACAATGATCAGGATCTTTGGATCGATCTTGTCCTTCATGATTCCTCATCCCTGATGAATAATTGGATATCAACGGCCAGAGTGGCCACAACTTCTTCTTTTACGACCACCAGATCGAATTCATTTATCTCCATGAGATCATTGGACCTCTCGATGGCCTCCAGCAATCGAGCGAATCGATGATAGTCACAACGCAACTCCATGATATAGGGACTGGACAGGACCAGGCCGGATGGTAGGACCTGCTTCGGTGTGATGGATAACAGCTCGATCTCTAATTCCTTCAAGGTGGCCATCAACCGGCCCAGCGCCTCGGAAGCGTGATCTTCCTCGCTATTTTCGACCAGTTCGTCGATGGTATTCTGAGCGATGATCTCCTTGATCTTGGCCATTTTCTCGGGCGGGATCTGGCTGCCCAAAAATTGACTTCTCGATTTGACCACCTCTTGATTGAGCCGCTTGAGCTGATCCGCATCCGGGCGATAGATGATCCAATCCTCGATCAGAAACAGAAGTACAAAGAAGGCGGCGATGATAAAAAAACAATTCTTTTTCATGATCTTCCTCATCGGATGGTACAGATAAGCTCAAAATCCAACTGCTTCTTCTCCAGGGTCATAGACCGTTTGGAGGACAACAAAGCAATGGACTCGAATCCCACCGGAAAGATGTCATCGTTTCTCAGTATATTCAGAAACTCAAGAACTTCGTTCAATCCCTCGTGCTCATCCTGCATATTGGTAGAGCCTTTTATCAGCAGAACACTCCGGTTAATCCCCTCGATAATTCGTGTCTTTAGGGAGACTTCCTTGAGCCACATTTGCTCCGGAAGCAGGCCGCAGAGTCTCTGCAATTTCGTTCCCCACTTGACATTCATCCCTTTAACCTGCAGCAGGACCATCATGTGATCGGCGGGTACATCCCAGTCGTCGGGGGAATACTGGGCCATCAGCTCGCCGATCTCCTTCATCTCCCCCTGACGGGCGTCGATATTCTGCCGAAGGGAGAGAACCTGAAAGGTAAACAAAGCGGTGGTAACAACCATCAGGGTCAAGTAAAGAGCTTTGAGAATAAGCAGCCTTGTTGATCTCCGCCAGGCGATCCGTCTCCGCTCGAGTGTCTCGCGATGGACATTAATCTCAAACATTTTTTTTACCAACTCTTCTGAGAGCCAGGCCGACCGCCAGTGCCAGCTGCGGTGCCGCCTTGGCAAGCTCGGCCTGATCACCAGCGGCATCGAGGCCGTTAAAGGGATTGAATTTCTCCACCGGTACGCCCAGGCGGGCATGAAAATAATCGGCCAGCTGAGCTAATTGCCCGCCGCCTCCCGCCAGAAACAGCTTTTCAAATCCGCCGCGGCCTCTTCGATTTTCATAGTAAGTCAGAGATTTTCGCAACTCGAAAACAAGACGATCCAGCGGGGTTTTAACGATCTCCGGTATTCGGCCGCCGGACTCTTGTTTCCCGGACAACGTTTTGCCGTTATCATCAGTTTTTTCTTTTCGATCGTCGTTTTTGGGGCCATCCTTCTTAGGGACGACCTCTTTCAGACCGCCGTCCTCATGCCGGCTCGTCTTTCCGGTCAGCTGCCGGCTGGTCACGGCAATATCCCGGGTGAAGAAAAAATCTCCCGGAGCGAATACATCGAGAATGGTATTGGAAGCACCAATGTCCAGCACGGCCACGGCCCGGGTTCCCTCCAGCTCCTGGGTGCCCATGACAGCGTTGGCCAGAGCCAGGGGGCTGAGGTCGATGATCAGCGGATCAACGCCCGCCGCCCTGAGGAGCTGAAGATGCTCGGCCAGATGCGGCCGTGTGACTGCCACCAGGAGAACATTCATCTTGTTCGTCGCTTCATCTCGACCCAGAACTTGATAATCCAGCACAGCTTCATCGGGGCCGAAAGGTAGCCGCTTTCCAGCCTGCCATTTGATGGAAGATTGCAGTTCCTCATCGGTCAGCAGGGGAAATTCGACCTGTTTGACGGCCGTGCTCGGCCCGCTGACCGCGGTGACGATGGCGTCTCCGCGGCCGGATTTGATACCGGCCCGTTTAAAAACTCTATTTATGGCTTCCACTCTGCCATCGCCATTCCCGTCCGGCGCGGACACACAGGGTTCCTCCACCGCCGAAAGCACTTTCCGTTTACCTTTGCGCTGCAGCAGGTGCACCAGTTTCACGGAAGAAGAACCGACGTCCAGACCGATCATCGAACCGATTTGACGTTGAAAAATCCTCATGCTTAGCTCCCCGGGGGCACTTCGGCCCAGCTTTTTCGATTCAGAGACAGAGGAATAGCTCCGACCTGCCCCTGTAAAACTGATATGCCGCCGTTCATCATAATCACCCCAAGATCCTGCTCGATCCACCACCCCTCTTTTAAATGGATCTGCTCGAACAGATCATAGCCCATCATATCGACATCGGTGGCCTGCACGAAACCGTGAATATAGCCTCCCCCGCCAGCCCAGTCCCAGTAGCCCTTGGTCTCGAACGTCCCGCCGGCCAGAATCACGGCCCAGATCTCATCTGAAATGCCCATACCCTTCATGGTCACGTCGCCGTAAGAGATCAGGACCAGGCGGTCGTCTGACCCGCTCTGGCCGGAATTCACGGTAATATCCCCGGTGGCGATGATGGTCTTATCGATGGATTGACCGCTGTAATTATCGGCATTCCGGGTGATCTCCACGTCACCGTTGACGAAGATAATATCGTTGCCTCCCATGCCATGCCAGGATCCGCTCCAGTAGCCGAATGACTGGTTTCCGGAGTAAACGGAGTCGGCCAGTCCCTGAAACTGATTGGTGAAGGAAGTAACGTCTCCGAAGTAATCGGGCATTGATATGTTCCCCTGGTTGGCCTCATCATACTTGCCCTCGCCGTTCCCGTTGATTTGATTGCCGTACTGGATGCCGCCGGTGATGATGACATCATTATAGCGGTCGAAGAAGTCCGCCCAACTCCCGTCATTGGCGCCCCCGTGAAAAGTCACGTCATTGGCCGCGCCCAGCGCATAGGCCAGTCCGGGCTCCAGAATGACCTCGAGCTTACGCTGCAGCTGGCCATCGCTGCCGGTAGATTGGATCCGAACCTCATGGGCGAAGTCGATGAAATCCTCACCGGTACGGGTGGGCAGCCCGCTGCCGTCGATCTCCTCAACCACCGTCTGCAGACCGACGCTGTCGATCTGGGCGGTCGATTTCGACCAGGACGACAGGAGAGCCCAGCGGGCCCGTTCCGCGCCCGATTCGGCGTTAACCAGGGCTTGAGATGCCTCCCGCCGGCGCTGATACAAACCGGCATCATAGGAACTTAAGGAAAAAAATGCCAGACCGGCGATGGTCAGGATAACGGCAAAGATAACCACCGAGACAAGGGCCGATCCCCTCTGTTCCCTGATCGATTCCCATCCCTGCGGGGTATCCATCTTTCCCGGGGGTATCTTCATGGCTTTATCATCCTCCGGCATACGGTCAATTTCGTAAAGAAACACTGGTATTGAAATACGCCCTTTGTTCTTCAGTGTTGGTCAACACCAGGCCGATATCAATGATTTTTCCGTTCTGGGAAAAAGCCAGGCTGTCAACCTTGCTGGGAATAATCCTGTTTCCGGAGAGATCCCGCAGCGTACTGTCGCTGGCCTGCATGAAGTACCTGGCGATGGTGCTGTCGGCCGCATTTTTGATGGTCAGAGAGGGACCCGATCCGATGACGACCGATGTCGCCAGGCGCACCGACATGGCCATCTCCTCGACGGCATAGGATCCATCCCGGCCCAGATTGATCATGGCCTCGCCCCGGTCCCAGGAAGCATCGACCAGCAGATATACCGTGGCCACGGCGAAAAACAGGACGCTGACCAGAGCAGTGGCCACCATCAGCTCCACCAGGGTAAAACCCTGGTGAACCTTTTTTGCAGTGAACATTGTTCTCACATCCATAGCCGTCTCCAGAAAAGACGAATCGATCACGGATAAAACCAGCCGGTCAACGAAACGGTGTCTCCGCTGACGTGCGCCCAGGACCAGACCACGTTTATGGTGACCTCTTTATAATCCTGCTCGCTGCCGGAATAGCCGTTGGCGACATCATCCTTCCAGACCACCGACCAGGCGCGGCTCCCGGAGAGATTCTCGGCCAGCGGAACCGTCTCCGTGCCGTGACTGCCGATCGCCAGATCGGCCGCTCCAAAAGCCGTGCCCCGCAGTTGCTCCATCTTCTGCTGGGCCAGGGCCAGGGCGGTTCTTCTCAGTCCCATCTCATGTATATAGGCGCGGCCTAGATGAAAGAACTCCACCACGGCCAGGCACACGATGGCGAAGACCACGGCCGCCACCATGATCTCCACCAGCGAGACCCCCCGCTGGGAGGCGAGTATTCTTATACGATGGTTCGAGAGTATTTTACGCATGACGGTGCAGCATCCTCTTTTCGACTATATGCCATCGACCTGAATAAAGGGTTCCGAGGTGGGGCTCTGGACCTTCATGAAGACCTTGACTGCTTTCATCTCGTCCACGTTACGGCCCTTGGCCCTGAGGACAAATTTTCCGGTCCCCCCCGCACCATTGGTAATGCTATATTTGAAATGCTTTGTGTTGGTAAAATCGCCGTGATAACCCACCGCCCCTGGAGCCGAGGGCCACTTTCCGTGCTGCTGATAATATTCCAGTGAAGCGTCCATGATGGTCGTCAATCTGGCCACGGCCTCGCCCATGCGGCTTTCTTTCATCTGATTGGTATAGAGCGGAACGGCCACGGCCGCCAGAACGCCCAGGATGATCAGAGCGACGGCGACTTCTAGAAGAGTAAAGCCCTTCTCGTTGCTCCTGCTGCTGCAGTAATTGTTGAATATCAGCATCGACGACACCTCATGTTCATGGCATCTCATCATAAACGATCGATCACGATGACCGCCTCAGCGTCTACATTTTCGCAGGTCATGGTGACCCTGACCTTTTTCATGTCGTCTGTATTCAAACCAACTGCCCTAATCCGGAATCTTTTTCTCCCACCGGCTCCACTCTGGATTTTATATTGAAAATGTTCGCTCTTGGAAAAATCGGCCAGGAAACCGGGAGATGTCGCGCTCGGCCAGCTGCCATGCTGAAGATAATAAACCTTGGAGGCCTTCATGATGGCGCCCAACCTCGTCGTCGCCTCGGTCGTTCTGCTGCTTTTAATGGTCCTGGTATACAGAGGCACAGCTACAGATGCCAGCACGCCGATGATGATCACCACTACCATGAGCTCTATAAGGGTAAATCCGTTGTTTCTTTGAAAAGGTATCATTAGTTGATCAATTCAGCATTGCTTATAGAAGCAGTGAAATGATAATCTGATGGATTTGCCAGATGGCCAGGCTTTCTCAAATGCCCTATTTCTTCAAAAGTCCCTTCACCTCTATAATCCCCCCGGAGTTGACATCGTCACAGCTCATGGTGACGGTGACATCCTCCATGCTGTCTATTCCCTTCCCAACCGCCCTCACCATGAAACGGTTATCATCTTTGTCTCTCATCGCTTGGACAACATCATAGGTGAAATGCTCTGTGGAGGAAAAATCGGCATAATAGCCGGTCTCTTCCTTGGATAGGGGCCAGTACCCGGCTTTCTGATAATAGATCTTTGAGGCGGTCATGATAGCGCTGAGCCGAGAAATGGCTTCGGTAGCCCGGGCCCTTTTGACATAGCCGGTGTAACGGGGTACAGCCGCGGAGACCACCAGACCGAGAAGAACGGCCACCACGACCAGTTCCAAAAGGGCGAGGTGCCGGATCTCCTTCCTCAGAGATCTGATCTCTTCTTTCAATGTCTGTTTCATCTCTGCAGGTCTCAAGGGATTCAACCAATCGCAGGACATCGAATTTCAGAGGCGGTGAAGAGGGCAGGATTTCTAAACGAGCACGAAATCCTGCCCTCTCAACAAGGTTTACAGACCGGTGATCGTCAACGTTCCCTCGTCCTCGGGGTTCGCGCAGGTCAGCGTGATGGTCACGCCGCTCATGCCGTCGACATCCTTGCCCGTGGCGGTTACTGTATATCCCGCAGCCGTCATGGTGTAAGTGAAGTGCTCGGTGGCTGTGAAATCGGCATAGAAACCCGCCGCTGATGCACTGGCCGGCCAGGCGCTGTTCTGCTGGTGATAGGCCTTGGCTGCGGTCATGATGGCTCCCAACCGAGCCTGTCCCTCTGAGGTCCGGGCATTCTTGATGTAACCGGTATACAGGGGAATGGCCACGGCCGCCAGCACGCCGACGATGATCACCACCACCATGAGCTCGATCAATGTAAAACCGTGGTCGTTGTTCAACTGAGCGTTGATGTGTCTAAACATCGTTGTCACCTCCTTTCACTGAAAAATGATATCGGTTTTTCTATCAGGGACTACCCATCATCGCATAACCATTCCCAGGCGGAAGATGGGCAGGTACATAATCAGAATAATGCCGCCCACGGTCAAGCCCATAAAGACGATGGCCATGGGCTCGATCAGGCTCACCAGGCCGTCGACAGCGGACTTAACCTGCTTGTCGTAGAACTGGGCCACCTTATCGAACATCAGATCCAGCGTGCCGCTCTGTTCCCCGGTGGAGACCATCTGGAGCATCAGCTCGGGGAACACCTTGGTATCCTGGAGGGCCTCGGCCAGATTCTGTCCCTCCTCAACGCGACGTTTGGTCTCGATGATGCTGTGTTCAAAAACACGATTGTCGGCCGCCCGGCGAACAATATTTAACGCCTGGACGATAGGCATGCCGCTCTGCACCAGAACACTCAGGGTTCTGGCCAGACGGCTGATCACTGTTTTGGTGATGATGGTGCCGACGGCCGGTATCCGGAGCTTCAGCCGATCGAAGGCCAGGGCGCCGCGTTCCGTTCGCAGCACTATTCGTATCAGTCCGAATACAACGGCTACGATTATAAACACCATCAGCAGGTTGTGCCGCACCAGGCCGCTGAAGGACAGAACCATCTGGGTCGGAGCGGGCAGTTTGGCGTCGAAACTGTCGTATATCCGGGCGAACTGTGGAATGACAAAAAGGATAAAGGCCAACAATATGAGAGCGATGAAGGAGAAGATAAACATCGGATATCTCATGGCCGTCTTGACCCTCATGCGTATATCGGATACTGATTCCAGGTAGTCGGCCAACTGATCCATGATGATGTCCAGCTTTCCGCTTTCCTCCCCCGACTCGGCCAGAGAAGTATAAAGCCGGTTGAATATATCCGGATGCTTTCGCAGGGCTCCGGACAGAGTGTTTCCCTGCTCAACATCATCGGCCACCTGAAACAGGATCTTCCCGAAGGCCTTTTTCTCCTCGGTGGCCAGACTCCGAATAGTGCGAACGATGGGAATACCGGCGTTAATCATGGTGGACAGCTGGCGAGTAAAAAATACCAGGCGATCGAGTTTGATCCTTGGCGATCTCTTCAGGAAATTCAACGAGTGTTTCTGAGACGTTTTCTTGTAACCCTTCTTTTTGTTCTGCTGCCGTCCGTTTCCTCCCTCATCGACCTCGATGACGAACAGGCCTTCTCGATGGAGCAGATCGACCAGCTGCTGATGGTCGGCGGCTTCCCGCTCAACGGTCCGTTTGTGACCCTGAGAATCCTTCACGACAGCGACATATTGCGACACGATCTCATCCCTCACTTTGGGACATCATCAGGTTTTCAACCAGAGGTCTTTTACAGGTCAAATAGATTATGCGCAAAATATATGCCAACTCTTTCAAAAGAGAGCTTAACGGCATCGCGGCAGAATTTATAAACGTATAACTGCAATCTTTATGGGCACTCATACGATGGAAGGAAATGAATGATTTTCACCACGCCATCGACTGGCGAAAACGGCCGTTCTATTCCTGAATATGAGAGCCCAGCACTTCCTCGATCGTGGTCGTTCCATCATGGACCTTCTCAAGGCCATCTTCCCGAAGCGTCTTCATGCCCAGTTTCTTGGCCTCCTGATGGATCAGTTCGTCATTGGCGCCCTCGAAGACCAGTTTCCGGATGGAGGTTTTCATCTCCAGCATTTCAAAGAGGGCCGTGCGGCCGAGAAAGCCGGTATTCTTGCACTGCAGACAGCCTTTGCCACGGTAGAAATAGACCGGTTCCCCCGCATCGTAAGGCCAGCGCATGCTCTCCAAAAACTCTCGGGTGGGCTCATAGCGCTCCTTGCAATGGGGACAGATCACCCGCACCAGGCGTTGGGCCAGCACCAGGTTGACGGCCGATCCCACCAGATAGGCCGGCACGCCCAGGTCTACCAGCCGGGTTACAGTGCTGACAGCATCGTTGGCGTGTACCGTGGAGAAGACCAGATGACCGGTCAGCGCCGATTTGACGGCGATGTCGGCCGTCTCCCGGTCGCGGATCTCGCCCACCATGATGATGTCGGGATCCTGTCGGAGGATCGACCGCAGGGCCAAGGCAAAGGTCAGACCCGCCTGGGGATTGGTATAAACCTGATTGAGACCGTCGATCTTATACTCCACGGGATCCTCCACCGTCACCAGGTTCTTCTCCGGCGACCGGATTTCGATGAGAGCCGCATACAGGGTGGAAGACTTACCGCTTCCAGTAGGCCCGGAGACCAGGACCATGCCGTAAGGCTCTCGAATCCATTTTCTGAAGATCTCCAGCATCTGCTCGGTGAAACCCAGGTGTGGAAGGTCGCGCCCGAAGGAGTCTTTATCGAACAGCCGCAACACGATCTTCTCTCCGAACACGGTGGGCAGGCTGGAAACCCGGACATCCACATTCTTGCCGGGAAGCTTGACGGTCAGCCGGCCGTCCTGAGGCGTTCTCCGGTCGGCTATATCGAGATCTGAAAGTATCTTGATCCGAGTGATCAAGGGCATCTGCAGCTTCTTCGGAGGTTTCATGACCTCGTGCAGGACACCATCAATGCGGAAACGAACGCTGACCCCTTTTTCGTTGGGCTCGATGTGAATATCCGAGGCCCGGTCCTTGATGGCCTCTCCCAGGATCATGTTGACTAATTTCACCACCGGAGCATCTTCCACCTGAGCCTTGAGCTTCTCGACATCGAACTCCTCCTCCCCTTCTCCCGCCCTGACATAGTCGATGCCCTCCAGGAGCTCTTCCAGGCCTTCAAAGGCTTTGACCTCTTTATAGTATCGCTCAATCGCCTCCTTGATCTCCGAGGATTTACCGATGAAGGGCTTCACGATCAGCCCGGTCATCTTCTCCAGAGTATCCAGGATCTCAAGATCGAAAGGATCGGCCATAACCACAGTGAGCTCAGTCCCGGCCTGTGAAATAGCAATCAGCGTGTGCTCCCGGGCCAGCTCCTCAGGAATCCTGGCTACCACCTCCACGCTCGCCTGGGTGAGATCGTCGGCCGTCACCACCGGGATCTCCAACTGCTCGGCCTGCTCGGCCAAGACCTGGTTCAAATCGTCCTCACCAATAGCCCCTATTTCCACCAGTATCTCGCCCAGGCGTTTCTTGCTTCCCTTCTGCGTCTTGAGAGCCTCTTCGACCTGTTCCTTTTTGACCAGACCCTGAGTCACCAGAATGGTGCCCAGCATGTTTTTCACAATTCGGTATGTTGGCGGCATGCTCGAGATCCTTTCTCGAGAAAGGGCAGTGCAGACCTATTCGCAACCCTGCCGGCGCAAATAATGTGCCGAGGCTTGAACTATTATCATAAGACCGAGTATTTTCATTATATACTGATCTTTTCTCTTCCGGGATATAGCCCGCCCCCGGCGGCCGTTCGGGCAATCGATGGAAAACCGAAACTCACGTGGTGTGGTAAAATGCAAAAATAGTGCCATCTTTGCAAAGACCGGAATCTTTCGAAGGTCGGCGCGAATTTATGATAGCGGATGTGAATGAGAGGAGAGCGGAGATCTTTCCGGGGAGGCTTAATGGTACAGAATGAACCAGACCGCCGCAAACCACAGGAGAATATCAAGCATCAGCGGCCGGTCGGTCAGCAGAACATGAGCGGGGCTGCCTCCCTTTGATTGGCGATGAACCAGGTAGAGATACCGGAATATGCCATACAGCACGAAGGGAACAGTGAACACCAGGTCATTGTCACCGAACTTGCGGATGACTTCCGGAGAGAGGGTATAGAGGGTGTACGACATCAGTGCGGAAGCGGTGACCACGGCGATCATCTGATCGAGAAAATATGGACTGTACTCACCCAGCACCCGGCGGTGCTGTGAAGATCCTTCGGCCAGAAGCTGCACCTCGTGCCGCCGCTTGCCCAGGGCCAGGAAAAGAGCGATGAGAACGGTACAGACCAACAGCCAGGATGAGATTTCCACCTCGATGACCAGAGCACCGGCTACGGCGCGAAGGACAAAACCGAAGGCCACCAGCATGACATCCAGAATGACGACCTGTTTGAGATAGGCTGAGTAGGCCAGGTTGATGACCATATAGGTCAGGGCAGCCATTCCGAAATGGGGATGAAGAAGAAATGACAGTCCCAGTGAAGTGAGCACCAGAGCGGCCGCCGCAACTGCGGCTGTGGATTTGCTGAGCTGCCCTGAGGCTAAAGGACGACAGGACTTGATGGGATGTTCGCGGTCGTTGCGTAAATCGAACAGATCGTTGACCAGGTACGTGCCGCTGGATAACAGACAGAACAGAACAAAAGCCCCAAGAACGGATAGACCCATGGAGAGGTCATTCAGATTCCTGGAGAAGATCAGGGCGGCAAAGATGAACAGGTTCTTAAACCACTGGGTGGGGCGAAGGGAAATGGTCAGAGCTCTGAGGGACACAGCGATATCCTCTCAGCGAAAGGCGGGATCAGATATGATCCAGCATTTGGTGAAGAATCTCCTCGCTTTCCTGACAGCGATCCTCAGGCACATAAATGACGGCCTGAGTGCCGACGGCGCTGGTACCATCGGACCCGAAAGCGCTGGACAGTAGATCGGTCTTGATGATACAGGAAATCCCCCGCTTCTCCAATACTTCTTTGACCATCTCCGCGTAAATCCTGCTCGGCAAAGGATGCAGCGGAATCATTTTAACCTTCTCCCGAGGACACGCCTGCCCGCACTCCGGACAGCGATCGGCCTGTTGAGGGATCTCAGCCTGGCACCGCGAACAGATCCTCATTGATCTTCTCCTGCCGGTGCGCCAGGAGCAAGCATCTGGCGACGATAATCGGTCAGAAACTCCCGGGTGCGTTCATCCTCCGGATGTACGCTCAACCATCTTTCCAGTGCCCCAGCGGCCTGTTGAACGTTTCCGGTGGTGTGATAGATCCTAAACAGAGCCCAATAGGCACTGAATTCTTCCGGATCATTCATCAGCCGATTTTCAACGAAGACCAGCAGATCTTCGATGCGGTTATATTTCTCATAAATGGGCAACAGGTTCGAATAGACCATCGGCCGGTCCGCTTCAGCGGCCAGCTCAATGGCCTGCTGCCCCGTTTCGATGGCTCGATCGGCCTCGTTCAGGCCGTCGTATGCTCTGGCCAGAACTTGATGGATTCCCCAGAAGGGATACAGAACCTGTGTGCCCTTTTCCAGAACCGTCCGAGCCTCATCGTACTGCCCGCGATTACAGAATGCCTGTCCCACGGCCGCAAAGGAGGCCGCATAATTGGTCAGGAGTTTGATGGTATTATCATCCTTATAGATCCCCTCATCGCTCAGTCCCCGGAAGAGATGATGTTCCATGATCAGGGCCCGGCTGCGATCCAGATCGATCATATTAGGGCCCTCTTCAGTGACCAATCTGAGGACCATGCTTTCCATCTTCAAGTGCGTATCAAGGCCCAGCTTATTATCTGGCGAGACGGTGATGGCAAAATAGATCGGCCGCTGCCAGCGATTGGTCCGGATGATGTTGAGGACCGCCCGGTCTTGAACCCTGAGGATCTGGCCGCTCTTCAGGGATAGCATGAAACCTCCCAGATCGATTTCCCTATCCTCCGGCCAACGGATAGGCATCAGAGCATCGGCCTGCTCATCTGTATATCCGGTGGGTACCCGGGGCTCCATGCCGTGAAGCTGCTTGATATACCAGCCGGTATTGAGCAGGCTCAGGTTCACCACCCGGACATCTTTACGAGTCCCCTCCACCTCCTGAAGATACCACAGGGGGAAGGTATCGTTGTCGCCATTGGTGAAGATGATGGCATCCGGTTGGCAGGAACCCAGTAAATTATAAGCGTAATCGCGCGCGATCCAGTTGCGGGAACGGTCGTGGCGATGATAGTTATAGGCCAGCGTCCCGAAAGGGGCGATCAGCATGGCCGCGGCCAGCAGCCAGAAAAGGGCTTTCCCGGCGGCGCCTTTTAATCTGCGAATAAGCAGCCAGAGCAACCCGCTAACGCCCAGGCCCATCCACAGAGAAATGGCCATGTAGGTGGGCGTGAAGAAATAGTCCCGGTCCCTGACCTCAAGCTGCACACCCCGGGTTCCATCGCTGAAATTCATCCAGAAGATGATCACCAGGGTACACAACAGCAGCAGGACCATCAAATAGATCCAGCGTCGGCGTTCCCGAAA